>DATCYL010000060.1:0-1655 GCA_036570305.1 Lachnospiraceae bacterium | reverse complement strand
TTCTTTATTTTGAGAAATTGTGGCCCTTTTGCAACAAGAGAGAAATTCGTTTTGATGAGATAAAAACTCGCGGAAATAGGCAGGTCGTATCGAGGATGACCTATTTTTCGGAACGCTATATTCAAAAAGATAAGTTCCTTTTATGGGTTAAAATCCTGCTATCCTGCCTTCCGGCAATCTTTGTGGGATTGCCTTTGGATGATTGGCTGGAAAAACATTTTTATAACTATGTAGTTGTGGCATTGATGTTGATTATCTATGGCGTTCTATTTATATTTGTGGAAAACCATAATAAAAAAAGACGTCCAAGAGCTAAGAGATTGTCTGAGATTTCTTGGAAAATGGCACTTGGAATAGGGGTTTTTCAGCTACTTTCTTTAATCCCGGGAACATCAAGGTCGGGGGCAACTATCCTTGGAGGAATTTTACTTGGAGCTTCCAGAAAGCTTGCGGCTGAATATACTTTCTTTTTGGCGGTGCCGGTAATGTTTGGAGCCAGCCTTTTAAAGGTAGTAAAATACGGCTTGGTTTTTTCAGGTGGCGAAATTGCTCTGCTTTTGGTTGGAATGATCAGTGCATTCTTAGTTTCTATTTTTGCAATTAAATTTTTAATGGGCTATATCAGAAAACATAATTTTAAAGTGTTCGGTTATTACCGTATCATATTGGGATGTATTGTTTTACTTTATTTTGCGGTAAAAACATTCCTTTCATAGGAGGATAAATGATGGATAAGAGAATAGTAGTAGTGGCATTGGGACACAGAGCTTTGGGAACAACATTACCTGAGCAAAAAGAAAAGACCAGAAAGGCGGCAAAAGCTATTGCAGATCTGGTAGAGTCAGGTGCAGAAATCGTAATTACTCATAGCAATGCGCCTCAAGTAGGTATGATTCATGTAGCTATGAATGAATTTGGAAAAAATCATGAAGAGTTTACCATGGCTCCTATGTCCGTGTGTTCAGCAATGAGCCAGGGCTATATAGGATATGATTTGCAAAATTCTATTCGTGCGGAGTTGGTTTCAAGAGGAATATATAAACCGGTAGCAACTGTGCTTACCCAGGTAAAGGTAAATACTTATGATGAAGCATTTTACCAGCCAAGTAAGGTGGTCGGCAGATTGCTTAGCAAGGAAGAGGCAGAAATAGAAGAAGAAAAGGGAAATTTTGTCACAGAAGTAGAGGGCGGATTTAAGAGAATTGTTGCGGCACCGAAGCCACAGGCGATTATTGAAATCGATACTATTAAGGCATTGGTGGATGCAGGACAGATTGTTATTGCCTGCGGAGGCGGAGGAATTCCGGTTTTGGAGCAGGGAGTTGAGCTAAAGGGTGCAAGTGCAGTAATAGAAAAAGACTTAGCAAGCGGAAAGCTGGCGGAACTTTTAAATGCCAATCAGTTAATGCTCCTTACAGGTGTAGAAAACGTTTGTCTGGATTATAAAACAGATAAAGAAGCCAGGCTTAGCCATTTGACGGTAGAAGCTGCCAAAAAATATGCAGACGAAGGTCAGTTTGAGTCAGGTTCAATGTTGCCAAAGATTGAGGCGGGAATTTCTTTTATCGAAAAAGGGGTTGGTCGTCAGGTAATTATTACAGATTTGGAGTCTGTAAAAGCGGCGGTAAAGGGAAAAGCGGAAACAGTTATCTCAC
>DATCYL010000059.1:0-2357 GCA_036570305.1 Lachnospiraceae bacterium | reverse complement strand
TTGATCCAGTCTTAGTTGAGTCTGCGATAAAGCTTGACAGTGATGTTAAAGAAAATCTTATGAAAAAACTAACTGATATTACCGGACTTGAAAATCCAAATTCTGTCCTTCAAATGAAAGACTGGTTATCAATAAATGGACTTGAAATGGAGTCCCTTGGAAAAAAGGAAGTGGCAAAGGAGATAAAGACAGCACCTGATGAATTGGCAGAGGTTTTGCTTTTAAGGCAACAGCTATCTAAATCATCAGTGAAAAAGTATACAGCTATGAAAAACGCTGTTTGCATAGATAACCGGGAAAGAGGAATGTTCCGATTTTATGGAGCTAATCGAACAGGAAGATTTGCAGGAAGGCTTGTTCAGCTTCAAAACCTGCCACAAAACCACCTGCCGGATTTAGCTGAAGCTAGAAGCCTGGTAAGGCAGAGAAATGTTAAGGCACTTGAAATGCTGTATGAAGATATTCCAGACACTCTTTCACAGCTTATAAGGACAGCCTTTGTACCACAAGATAATCATAAATTTATAGTAGCAGATTTTTCAGCAATTGAAGCTAGAGTTCTCGCATGGCTTGCAGGAGAAAAATGGAGAATGAAAGTCTTTGAAGATGGGAAAGACATCTACTGCTCATCAGCCAGTCAGATGTTTGGAGTTCCGGTTGAAAAGCATGGGATAAATGGACACTTAAGGCAGAAAGGAAAAATTGCGGAACTGGCACTTGGTTATGGTGGATCAGTTGGAGCGTTAAAAGCTATGGGAGCACTTGATATGGGACTTTCTGAAGATGAACTTCAGCCACTTGTAGATGCATGGAGAAGTTCAAACCCTATGGTTACTGCTTTATGGTGGGAAGTTGATAGAGCAGTAAAAACTTGTATCAAAGGGAGAATTACTACAGAAATTAGAGGCATAAAGTTTAGCTATAAAAGTGGATTTCTTTTTATTACACTTCCTTCTGGAAGAAAACTTGCCTATGTGAAACCTAGACTTGGAGAGAATATGTTCGGAGGAGAGTCTGTTACTTATGAAGGGGTAGGTAGTACAAAAAAGTGGGAAAGGCTAGAAAGTTATGGACCTAAGTTTGTAGAAAATATAATTCAAGCTATATCAAGAGATATTTTGGTTTACGCTATGAAAAATTTGAGTTTTTGCAGGATTGTGGCTCATGTTCATGATGAGATTATTATAGAGGCGGGTAAAGATGTTAGCCTTGAATCTATCTGTGAAATCATGGGAAGGACACCGCCTTGGGCCAAAGGCTTACTTTTAAGGGCAGATGGTTACGAATGTGAATTTTATAAAAAAGATTAAAAAGAGGGGTTCGAATTGAAACGAATCTTCGCTTATAGACAGAAGGACATGTTCCTTCTGTCTATATTTTTTTAATTTTTAAAGGAGGATTCGCTATGGACGAATTAATCAGAATTAACTATGACAGAAAACACCCTACTGTAAACGGACGTGATTTGCACGATGCTTTAAAAATAGGAACACCATATGACAAATGGTTTCCAAGAATGTGTGATTACGGATTTGTTGAGGGCAAAGACTTTTCGACATTTTTGTCGGAAAGTACAGGTGGCAGACCTGCAACCAATCATCAGCTTACTATCGATATGGCAAAACAGCTATGCATGATTCAGCGTACTGATATTGGTAGGAAGTTCCGTCAGTATTTTATTCAGGTGGAAGAAGCATGGAATTCACCGGAAGCAGTGATGGCAAGAGCATTGCAGTTTGCAAATCATCAACTTGAAGTATTGAAGCATCAGAACTTAGAACTTCTAGATACTGTTGCTGTACAAAATCAGCAGATTTCGGAGATGAAACCAAAGGTAAGTTACTATGATGTGGTTCTTAATTGTAAAGACCTGCTTTCTATGAGGGCGATTGCAAAAGACTATGGAAAGTCAGCCCAGTGGATGAACAATTTCTTGCATTCACTTGGAGTTCAGTTTAAGCAAACGGATATTTGGCTTTTGTACCAAAAGTATGCAGATAGGGGATACACAAGTACCAAAACGCATAACTATCTGGGAAATGACGGAGAGTATCACTCAAGGGTTCATACTTACTGGACACAAAAAGGCAGGTTATTCATCTATGAACTTATGAAACAAAATGGAGTGTATCCACTTATTGAACAGGAGGGTTGTAATGGGGAAATCTAATGCAAGAGTACAAACAGAAAAGAATAAAACTTTCAAACCACTTGTGTATATCTGCGCTCCATACAGTGGTGACAGGGAAAGGAATATAAAAAAAGCAGTTTCTTATGCTGAAGTTGCCTATAAAAAAGGAGCAATTCCTGTCACGCCTCATTTCCTATTTCCTTTCATGAATGATGAAGATATTAAG
>DATCYL010000058.1:0-5433 GCA_036570305.1 Lachnospiraceae bacterium | reverse complement strand
TAAGTCTGTTTATCACATAGGGGATACTGTGGTAAAGGTTTTTGATGAAACACATCCAAAGGCAAATGTCTTTAATGAAGCTTTTAATACTGCAAAGATTGAAGAGGCAGGATTAAGTATTCCTAAGGTAATATCTTTGGAAGAAGTAGATGGTAAATGGGCATTGGCGATTGAGTATAAGGCCGGAAAAACCTTAGAAAAGCTTATGGAAGCGCATCCGGACAAAAGAGATTTTTATTTAGAAAAATTCGTGGAAAAACAGGTAGAAATTCATAAACAGTCCGTTTCGGGATTGAAAGTGATGAAAGAAAAGTTTTCAGAAATAATCAATAATTTAAAGATACTTGATGCAACTGTCAGGTATGAACTTTTAACGCGCTTGGAATCTATGCCGAAGCATAAAAAGATTTGTCATGGAGATTTCGTTCCAAGCAATATCATTGTTGATGAAGATGACAATATGACAGTTGTGGATTGGGCACATGTAACAGTGGGAAATGCAAGTGGTGATGCAGCGATAACCTACTTGAATTTTGCTATAACTAATCAGGAATTGGCTGACAAATACTTAAAACTTTATTGCCAAAAGAGTGATACGGCTTTGCAGTATGTAAGGCAGTGGTTACCTATTGTTGCGGCAGTGCAATTATCGAAAGATAATCATTTCGATAAGGACTTTTTGATGAAATGGATTGATGTTATGGACTTTCAATAAAAATGGAAATACTTGTGCGAAGATAAAAAGAAGAAGTATCATAAAAGGACATTTACCTTGGTAAATGTCCTTTTATATAATATCTTTTTGAAGATTAGCGAAAAACATCAAAAGTTTATTTAAGATGTGCAGGGGATGTCGAAGTTTTAAATAGGATTCTTGCTATAATAAAAAAGAACGCATACAGCGTTCTTTTTTTAGGAAGGAGTGTTGGAAATTTTATCCAACGTATGAAAAAGAAAAATTGTGTAATATTTAATTACAAGAATAAGTATAAATAAGAAATGTGACCAAAATGTGTTTGATTTGTCAAAGGACTGTGAAATAGAAATAAAATGATTATAAAAATTAAAAGAAGTTTTGATAAATAAAAGTAGGAGTAGTAAATATTAAATAAATCCCAGTAAAATAATCAGATTTATTCAACATGCGTTGTATTTACAACATACTTAATGAGAAAAAACAGTATAATGATAGTATAAAAGTTGTTTTTTGGAAAACATTAATTAAAAGTAAAGTATATATTTTTTAAGGAGGAGAGAATATGGCATATATTAAAAATTTAGAACATGAAAAGGTGGTAAAATTAGCGGAAGAGTTGCAAGTACAGTCAGGGCAGGTTATCAGCAAGACTTTGGCACAAAATGATGCAGTGAGTATTACTTTATTTGCTTTTTCTAAGGGAGAAGAAATCGGCACACACGGTTCTAAGGGGGATGCTATGGTGTCTGTTTTGGAAGGCTGCGGAAAGTTCACAGTAGGTGGTGTAGAATATATCTGTAATGCAGGGGAAACTTTGGTCATGCCGGCGCAGATTCCTCATGCAGTATATGCCAAGGAAGATTTTAAAATGCTTCTTACGGTAGTATTTCCTTTTGAAAAGTAGCTGTGATAAGTTGGAAAATTTTATATTTTTAGGTGAGAAATAACAAAAAGGATAGTATGGGGAATGATACCGCATACTATCCTTTTTGTTAGACTATCAAATAAAAAATAGGATAAAAACCTCGTAAGCAATATGGAGCTGTAAGTTCGGTGCCTACTTTTTCTATTTGATTTATAATGACCTAAAAGGTCTAGTTTTGAATCTAATTCTATTTTATATAGGTAGTTAAGAATTTTTGCAAGTTTCAATACAATCGGAAATTAAGCTAGCAAATTGTTTTGCATCCCAAGCACTGCGACCTACAAAAAGACCGTCAATATGCTCTTGTAAAATCAGTTGATTGGCGTTTTGCGGATTAACACTACCACCGTATAAGATGGGGATGTCTTGTGCTTTATCGCCAAAGAGTTCAACGAGACAGTCATAGATGACCCGGTGTTTTTCTTTTGCATATTCAACGGAGGCAGGTTTTCCATTTACGCCAATTGCCCAAACCGGCTCATAAGCAATCCATACTTTTTCCAAATCTTGTTTTGAAAGTCCATGTAATCCTATTTTTATTTGACTTCTTAGAATTTCATCGCTAATACCAAAGTCTTTTTCATTGGCGGTTTCTCCTATACAAAGTAAGCTGATAAAATTATGTTTTACAGCCGATAAAACCTTTTTATTTTCTTCCATATCCGATTCTCTAAAAACATGTCTTCGTTCCGAATGTCCGACCATTACCATATCCAAGCCTAATTCTTGCAACATAAGGGGAGAAATTTCTCCTGTATATTGACCTTCTTCTTCCCAGGACATATTTTGAGCACCTAAAAAAACAGGACTATCCTTTACTATCTGCCTGGCTGAGGGTAAAGATGTATAGGAAGGAATTACAAATAGTTGGGTATTTTTGAAATCAATTTGCTTTGCTTTTGTTTCTGTTATAAGTTCCTGCAAATAAGCTACAGTTTGAGAAATATTTTTATACATT
This sequence comes from Lachnospiraceae bacterium, assembly GCA_036570305.1. Taxonomy (GTDB): domain Bacteria; phylum Bacillota; class Clostridia; order Lachnospirales; family Lachnospiraceae; genus JAQVHQ01. The sequence continues at coordinate 2,853 of DATCYL010000058.1, read as the reverse complement.
TTCAGGTTGGTTCCGAAATAAAATTGTTTTTTCTTCATGGACAAATCCTCTCTTTATACAAAATAGTAAGACTAAAAATAAAAACAAAAGAAAAACGAAATATAAATAAAATATAGTGGAAAATAATTTTACTATATGATACAACTGAAAAATGAAAAAATCAAATAAAAACAATAAAAATATAGAAATTTAAATAGGTATATGCCATATAAAAAAGTAAGGAATAAAAATATTTGTAAAAAATGCATAAAAACAAATGCTAAAAATATTGTAATATGCAGATAATTTAAAAAGATATTGAAAAACAAAAGAAAATAAAATACAATAAAACAAAAGATAAACGAAATAAAAAATAAATAAAACAAAATAAAAAGAAAAACAAAGAGGAGGAGAAAAATGGAGGGAAATTACAGACCGATTACAGCGATTACCATGGGGGATCCGGTGGGGATAGGACCGGAGATTGTCATAGGAACTATGCTCAGTAAGGAAATTCATGAAATTTGTAAACCATTTGTAATCGGAAGTATAGCAGTATTAAAAAAGGCCGCTGAAATCTTAGGGAAGAAGGTGGACTATCATAAGATTTCAGAACCGGAAGAGGCAAAGTATGAGTACGGGGTCGTGGATGTATTAGAAACGGGGGAGTATGATACAGAATCCTTGGAATGGGGAAAAGTTCAAGCCCTTGCCGGACAAATGGCGGTAGATTTTATTATGAAATCTATAGAACTTGGAATGGAAAAGAGAGTAGATGCTGTATCTACGGCACCGATTCACAAAGGTGCAATTAAGCTGGTTGGTGTGAAACAACCGGGGCATACAGAGATGTATCAGGACTTTACCAATTCCAAATATGCATTGACTATGTTTTCTTGTCATAAGTTAAGAGTGTTTTTTGTAAGTAGGCATATGTCGGTGGTTGACGCCTGTAAATATGCTTCTAAAGAGCGTGTATTGCAGGATGTCATAGATATTGATACGGAGCTTAGGAAAATAGGTATAGATAACCCCTTAATTGCAGTAGCGGCTTTAAATCCCCATGGAGGAGATGACGGTCTTTTCGGGACAGAAGAAATTACAGATCTGATTCCGGCAGTAGAAGAGGCGAAAAAAAGAGGTATTAATTGTACGGGGCCGGTACCGGCAGATTCTGTTTTTCATATTGGTAAATCAGGTAAGTATGATGCTATTTTATCTCTGTACCATGATCAGGGGCATATTGCCTGTAAGACCTTAGATTTTGAAAAATCAGTAACTTTAACCTTTGGTTTACCCTTTATAAGAAGTTCTGTTGACCATGGTACCGCTTTTGACATAGCGGGAAAAGGTATTGCAGGGGCAGTTAGCTTAATAGAGTCTACAAAGGTAGTATCGGAGTATGCAGCTTTGATGCATAAGAAAGATAAAGGAGAAGAAGAATGCCATTAATAGGAGTGGTTGCAGATGATTTAACAGGAGCTACAACGACAGGTGTGCTTTTGGCTAGATCAAAAGCAAGGACAGCAGTGTTTTTTAATGAAAAGGCGGCTCTTAAGAGTAAAGAAACAGGGGCCCTGGATGCGGTGTTAATAAGTAGTAACAGTCGTCCTTTACCTGCAAATGAAGCTTATAGCAAGGTGACAGATGCCACAAATGCTTTAAAGAATATGGGTGTTTTGTACTTTTCCAAAAGAATTGATACAACCTTGCGTGGAGGCGTTGGTGTAGAAATCGATGCGATGTTGGACGTTTTAGAAAATGATTCTATAGCTGTCGTCGTTTCTTCTATGCCTCAGTCCAGAAGAATTTTAGTCGGTGGATATTCCATTATTGACGGAGTTGCACTTTCTGAAACACCTGTGGCAAAGGACGTAAGAACACCTGTATATGAAAGTTACGTTCCGGGATTATTGGAGGGACAAAGCAGAAGAAAAGTTGGAGTAGTAGGATTAGATAAGGTTTTAAAGGGAAAAATAGAGATTAAAAAAGCCTTGAAAAATCAAAGAGAGAAAGGTGCAGGGATTATCGTGGTAGATGCAATTACTTTAGATGATGTGGAGTTGATTGCAAAAGCCTGCGTAGAACTTAGATGGAATGTATTGGCAGTAGATCCGGGTCCCTTTACCGCAAAGCTTGCCTACTGTAGAGAATTGATAGAAAAGGAAGAGGCGAATATACCAAAGCAGACAGAAGAGGGAAAAGGAAAAACAGTCTTAGCAGTAGTGGGAAGTGCCAGTCCGGTGACGAAAAAACAGATAGGTATTTTTTGCGAAGATAAGAGACATTTGCAGGTATCCGTGGATGCCAAAGCTCTGATTGACGGAGGTGAGTCCGCCCAGGAAGAAATTAAAAGAGCCGTTTCTATCATAAAAGATTTATTAAAAGAAAATCCGAGAGCTATAGTCATAGAAACAGCACTTCACGGTCCCGTTTTGAATTTGGAAGAGGAAGATAAAGTTCATGGATATGCACATGGGATGAGCGCTGATAGAATCAACGCTTCCTTGGGGGTGGTTGTAAGAACTGTCTTAGAAGAGGTAGGAAGAGAAAAAATAGCCGGAATATATGCGACGGGCGGAGATACTATGGTGAATGTATGTTATCACTTGGAAGTAGAGTGCTTGGAACTGATTGATTATGTGATTGCTCAGACAGATGTTGGCAGAATGCTTGGAAAATATGAGGGGATGCCGATTATAGGAAAGGGTGGTCTTACCGGACACGACAATATTGTTTTTGAGATTGTTGAAAGACTGTTTAAAGAAGCTTCGAGAAAAATATAGAGTAGATTAGGAGAAAATTTATGGAAGCAAATAAAGATAAAATGGAAATGAAAAAAGGTTTGGATTTAGATTTGCTTAACAAAATGAA
>DATCYL010000057.1:0-12644 GCA_036570305.1 Lachnospiraceae bacterium | reverse complement strand
AAGTAGGAGATGAATTTGTTACGGTCAGTGGAGAAGAACTGGGAATTTATTGGAAAAATACAGATCTGATTGCCCAGGCTTTAAATTACGGTAAAGAGGGAAATATTGTACAGAGATATAAAAAAGTAAAACAGTTAAAAGAAAATAGTGCCTCTTTGTCCGTAAAATATGGAGTGGATGAGGATGCCCTACATAAGGTCATTTCCGACTATTGTGCCTCATTAAATAAAAATCCTGTAAATCCGACTTTGATTAGGGTGGATGGGAATTTTTCAGTAGAAGATGGAAAAAATGGTATGACGCTCAATGAGGAGGAGTCGTACCAATTGCTTAAAAACTTTGTGGAAAATGAGTGGAAAGGCGGAGATGCCACCTTGGATTTGTCCTATGTAACTACGGAGCCTGCTCATAAAAAAGAGGAATTAACAGGTGTTGTGGATGTATTGGGAAGTAGCAGTACAGATTATAGTAGCAGTAGTTCTTCCAGAAAACAAAATATTCAGACGGGTGCTTCAAAGGTAAATGGTAAGGTGATTTATCCGGGAGAACAGTTTTCTTTTACACAGGCAGTTGTTCCTTTTAATGCGGAAAATGGATATGCAACGGCTCCGTCTTATGAGAGTGGAGAAGTGGTGGATTCCTATGGTGGAGGAATCTGCCAGGTATCCACAACCCTTTATCTGGCACTTTTGCGTTCAGAGGTGCAGATTGATGAAAGGCATAGTCATTCTATGTTGGTAAGCTATGTAAAACCGTCTATGGATGCGACTATAGCAGAGGGGTCTAAGGATTTTGTTTTTACAAATACTACAGGAAATCCTATTTATTTAGAGAGCTATACAGACGGTTCCACAATCGGTTTTAATGTATACGGTGTAGAGTATAGAGATCGCCAAAATAGAGAGGTTTCTTTTGAAAGCGTTACGACAGATACAGAAGAGCCGACAACACAACTAAAGGCAGCGCCGGAAGAGTCTGCGGGTACTATTACTTTAGAATCTGCTGCTCATGAGGGAAGAGAGGCGGAACTTTATAAGATTGTTACGGTAAATGGTCAGGAGAGCCGTGAAAAGGTAAATTCCAGCTCCTATATAATGAAACCGAATGTGTATAAGGTGGGAGTGCAGTCTGACAATACAGATACTACCAACAAGTTATATACAGCGATTGAAAAAAATGATTTAAATGCTGCTTATGCGGCAGTGCAATAATATATAGAGGGTTGTTAAAGCAGCCTTATAATACGAGGTAATGACTTTGGCATTACCTCGTATTATTGTATAAAAAAGGAATATAGGAACTCTTATATTATTGAGAGATTTTTTTCCTTATTTGTGGTAAAATAGCCAAGAATCTATTAGATAAAAATGATTATAGAATAAAGGGAATTTAGAGGGAAAAGAATGAAGGTAGGAAAATTAGCAGAACCGATTTTAATTCGCTCTGTATTAAAGCAGATTGGTCATAGAAGAGAAGAAGTTTTAGTAGGGCCGGGAGTAGGACTTGATTGTGCAGCGATTGCCTTAAAGCCGGATGAGGTTTTCGTTATATCTTCAGATCCGATTACAGGGACAACAAAAGATATAGGGGCACATAGTGTGCATATTACAGTCAATGATTTGGCTGCGTCAGGCAGTCAGCCGGTAGGGATTATGTTGACTATATTGCTTCCGGAGAGGGTTCGGGAACAAAAGCTAAGGGAGATGATTCAGGATATAGAAAATACCTGTCAGGAACTGAACATAGAAATTGTCGGAGGTCATACAGAAGTTACAAATGTGGTAAGTCAGCCGGTGATTACGGTGACCGGAATTGGAAAGGTAAAAAGAGAAGATTTGCAGACAGAGAGTGCTATTGAGCCGAATCAGGATATTGTAGTGACAAAGTGGATTGGTTTGGAAGCAACATCAATTTTGGCAAAGGAAAAAGAAGAGGAACTGAAAAAAAGATTTCCTAATGATTTTATTGAAGAGGCAAAAGCTTTTTCTAAATATTTGTCTGTATTGCCGGAAGCTGCTTTGGCAAAGCAGGGTAAGGTGGTAGCTATGCATGATATCACAGAAGGAGGAATCTTTGGTGCACTCTGGGAATTAAGTTCAGCGGGAGATGTCGGACTTACTGTAGATATCAGGCAGATTCCAATTCGTCAGGAAACCGTGGAAATATGCGAGTATTTTAATCTAAATCCCTATCAGATGATGTCTAGCGGTTCTATGCTAATGATTACCAAGGATGGACCGGGGCTTATAGAAATTTTGGAAAAAAGCAATATACATGCAAAAATCATAGGAAGAACGACGGACAGTAATGATAAAATATTAAAAAACAATGGGGAAGAGCGGTTTTTAGACCGTCCTCAACCGGACGAACTATATAAAATTATGGGATAAAAGGAGAGGAAAATGGCAAAATTAAATATTGTACTTTTTGAGCCGGAGATACCTGCAAACACAGGAAATATAGGAAGAACCTGTGTTGCTACGGGAACAAGACTACATTTGATAGAACCTTTGGGCTTTCGCCTAAATGAAAAAGCAATTAAGAGAGCCGGCATGGATTACTGGGAACACCTAGATGTGACAAGGTATATTAACTATGAGGATTTTTTGGAGAAAAATCCCGGTGCAAAAATATATATGGCAACGACAAAAGCTCAAAAGACGTATAGTCAGGTAAGGTTTGAGGAAGATGCCTATATTATGTTTGGGAAAGAAAGTGCGGGAATTCCGGAAGAGATACTTTTGCAAAATAAAGAAACGGCTATCCGCATTCCTATGATAGGGGATATCCGTTCTTTAAATCTTGGGAATTCTGTTGCAATAGTCCTGTATGAGGCTCTAAGACAAAATAATTTTGAAAATATGAATTTACAAGGTCATCTTACCAAGTACGACTGGGATTAATTAGCTAAGGGCAAGGTGAAGATAAACTCAGTACCTACTCCGGGTGTACTGATGACATTGATATTTTGGTTGTGCGCCTGGATAATTTCTTTGACAATAGCAAGACCGAGACCGGTTCCCTGTCTGTCTTTTCCTCTGGAACCGTCAATTTTATAAAAGCGTTCCCAGATTTTATTTAGGTTTTCTTTTGGGATACCTATACCAAAGTCTTTGACAGAGACAAAAACAGACTCATATTTTTTAGTGAGTTCGATTTTAATGGAACTTTCTTTGTTGCTGAACTTGATAGCATTGTCAATCAGATTATAAAGAACCTGCTGAATTTTGACTATGTCAGCTTTGACAAAAAGCTCTTCTTTGGGAAAAATCAATTCGATATAAATTTGTTTTTCACGGCAGATACCCTCAAAGGTGGCTGCCGTATTTTTTATAGTTTGATTTAAGGGAAAACTGCTAATGTCTAAAAGTCTGCCCTTTTCATTGATATTATTTAAGGTTAAGAGTCCGGCAGTTAGCTTGTTAAGGCGGTTAGTCTCAAAAAGAATAATGTTTAAATACTTTTCCTGCATATCGACAGGAATTGTACCGTCCAGCAGTGCCTGTGTGTAGCCTTTAATAGAGGTTAAGGGAGAGCGAAAATCGTGAGAGACATTGGAAATAAAAGTTTTTTGGTAGTCCTCAGATTCTTTTAGCTTATCTGACATATAATTTAAGGTGGCGGAAAGTTGTCCGATTTCATCATTTCCTCTAACATCAATAGAGTATTCTAAATTACCCGAGGCATATTCATTAGCTCCTGTAATGATTTTTTGCAAAGGCTTATAGACAAGTGTAGAAAAAAGAAGCAGGACAAAGAAGGATAAAAGATAGATTAATAAACCTAAAATATAAACATACTTCAGGTAAGCTTCTTTTTCTATGGCAAGTTGCTCTAAAGGATAGTGAATAGCAATAAAGCCGTGTGTTTTTAAGTTGCCAAGAACAGGTACCATAACGCTGAGGGTCTTTTTAGGAAAATATCCGTAAAAATTTCCGATACGATAGTAACCTTCAAAGGTTAGAGTAGGATCGAAATCATTTAAAGTTTCACTGGAAGAACTATCATTTGCTCTTGCTGTATTTAGAATGATTTTCCCCTTTGTGTCCAAAAGCCAGACTTGAGCATTTTGGTAATCACCTAAAGCAGAAAGTGCATTATAAAGTTCAGGAAGTTCCAATTGATGTTTGAAATAAGACTTTCCCTGACTTTGGGATATGGAAGTTGCCTCCTGATAAAGTTGATAACCGACGCGGTATTCGACTTCTTTTTCTATCATATCGGAACCTAGCGTAGAGATTATTAAAAAGGAAACAATCGCAAGAACAAAATATAAAACAAAAAATTTGGTATAGAGAGTGCGTTTCATTTATTTGACCTCAAATTTGTAGCCGATACCCCATACAGTACCGATTGCCCAATGTTTATGATCTTTAATTTTTTCTCTCAGACGTTTGATATGTACGTCCACTGTACGTGTATCCCCCATGTATTCATATCCCCAAATGTGATCTAAGAGCTGTTCTCTGGTAAAAACCTGATTTGGTGAGGAGGCAAGAAAATACAAAAGTTCAAGTTCTTTTGGTGGCATTTCTATTGTTTTTCCATAGTATAAAACAGAATAATTGGTTTGATTAATTACTAAATCCGGGTATTCTACATACTTTCCGGAAGGAGCAGTTTCATAGGTATGGGGAATGGCCTGAAAACGACGTAAGACAGCCTTTACCCTAGCCACAAGTTCTTTGGTATCAAAGGGTTTTATCATGTAGTCATCAGCACCCAGTTCCAGTCCTAAAACCTTGTCAAAGACTTCTCCCTTGGCAGACAGCATAATAATAGGAACATTAGACTTTTGCCTGATTTCACGACAAAGTTGGTAGCCGTCCATGCCGGGTAACATTAAATCCAGTAAAATTAGATTGGGCTTGAAAGTTTCAAAAGCCTTGTAACCTGCAATTCCGTCATTAACAATTTTAGTTTCAAAGCATTCCTTGATTAGATAGAGAGAAATCAAGTCTGCGATATTTTGGTCATCATCAATAATCAATATTTTTTGCTTTTCCATAAAAGACTCCTTATTTTTTAAATTCTACAATAGTCACACCGGCATCTCCTTCGCCAAACTCTCCGAGGCGGAAAGAAGAGACTGTTTTTAAACGTCTTAAATAGTTATGAACCCCTTTTCGCAAAGCTCCGGTACCCTTGCCGTGTACGATACGGACACTGGGCATATGTGCTAAATAGGCATCGTCTAAATATTTATCAAGTTCTGCAATGGCTTCATCCACTGTTTTGCCAAGCAAATTAATCTCCATACCTATGGAGGATGATTTTGACATTTTAATTTTTCCGGTATTCGTTCTTTTTAAATTAGGTGCGGTGATGACAGCTTCATCAATGAGTTGTAAATCCGAAATAGGAAGGCGAGAGCGCATAATTCCCATCTGAACAAATACAAATCCCTTTGCATCGGGCAGAGAATTTACGGTACCTTTTAAGTTTAAACTAAGAACCTTTACCATGTCTCCGATATGTAAATCTTTAGGCTTTAGACTTGAGGTTTTTGGCAGATCCGCTTTCTTTGCCAGTTTGTCATCTGTTTTTTTAAGCTTTTGTCGGATTTTTTCTCTTTCCTGTTCAAGCTCTTTGGCGGTTACACTGGCTTTTCCGAGTTTGTGGAAGGATTTTATAGTTTCATCCGCATAGGATTTGGCTTCTTGCAGAAGTTTTCTGGCTTCCTCATTGGCTTCTCTTAGGATTTTATCTTTTCTTTGTTGTAGATTTTCCTGATTTTTTTGTGTGGAAGCTTTTAATTCTTCTAAATCTCGGCGATATTTTTCAATTTGCAGTTTTTCCTGCTCAATGGTAATTCGACTACTTTCCAGGTCGGCAATTAAGCTTTCAAAAGATTCTTTGTCTTCGCTGATATATTTCTTGGCATTTTCAATAATATAAGGCGGAAGCCCTAATTTTCCTGAGATAGCAAAAGCGTTACTTTTCCCTGGAATACCTATTAAAAGTCGGTAAGTAGGACGAAGTGTTTCTACATCGAACTCACAGCTGGCATTTTCAACACCGCCGGTGGAGAGGGCAAAAACTTTTAATTCGCTATAATGGGTGGTTGCCATAGTGCGAATCTTTTGATTGTGCAAGAAAGTTAAAATAGAAATTGCCAAGGCGGCTCCTTCGGTAGGATCTGTACCGGCACCAAGCTCATCGAAAAGCACTAAAGAATTTTGGTCGGCTTTCTCTAAAAAAGAAACGATATTCGTCATGTGTGAAGAAAAGGTGCTGAGACTTTGCTCAATACTTTGCTCATCTCCTATATCCGCATAAACCTCACTAAAAACGGCAAGTTCAGACCTGTCCAGCGCAGGAATATGCAGTCCTGCCTGCCCCATGAGAGTAAAGAGACCGACTGTTTTTAGAGAAACAGTTTTTCCACCGGTATTGGGACCGGTAACAATTAAAAGATTAAAATCCTTTCCCAAAGTTAAATCAATAGGGACAACTGTTTTAGGATTTAAAAGGGGGTGTCGACCTTTTCTTATGGAAATCTGCCCCTTGGTATTAAAAATAGGTTCCGTAGCGTTTTGTGCCATGGCAAGTCGCCCTCTTGCAAAGATAAAATCAAGCTCGACAAGAAGTTCTAAGTTTTGGGAAAGAGAGGGAAGATAAGAGGCGGTTTTTTCACTTAAAAGGGAAAGGATAACCTCAATTTCTTTTTCTTCTTTAATTTCTAATTCCCGCAAATCATTATTAAGTTTTACAATCGACATAGGTTCTACAAAGAAAGTCGAGCCGGAAGATGACTGGTCATGAATCATACCGGCGATTTGTCCCTTGTGTTCTGCTTTGACAGGGATACAATATCTTCCGTTTCTCATAGTAATGACAGCATCTTGCAGATAGCTTCTGGCGCTGCCGTTTAGGTAAGCTTGTAGGGAAGAATGAATCCTGTCATTAATCACCTTCATAGATCGGCGGATATGACTCAGTGTAGGGCTGGCATCATCAGCAATTTCATCCTCTGATAAAATACATCGGCGTATTTCATTGGAAAGAGGACTTAGTGGTTCTAAATTAGAAAAAAAGTCATCGAGAGAATCAGAAGGGATATCCTCTCTTTCTTTACGTCCATAAGCCTTTATTCGATTAGCATTTTCAAGTAGAGAGGCAATTGTCAGAAGTTCTAAACTTCCAAGCAGACTGCCTATTTCTAGGCGTTTTAAGCTGGGTCTGATATCCTTTACACTTGAAAAAGAAAGGTTTGCGTTTTTAAATAATCTAGAGAGGGCATCTCTAGTCTGCTTTTGACGGATTTCTATTTCATATAAATCATCACTGGGAAGTAAAAGTCTACATCGCTCTTTTCCCAGAAAAGAAGATGCAAAATTTGTAAGATTTTCAATAATCTTAGGATATTCCAGAGTTTGTAAACATTTTGTATTCATAATCAATCCTTTCACGGAATAAAAATTTGTGTAATTTGGTCTTGGTAACCAATTATCTTTCATATTATCATAAAAACCAAGAGATGATAAGGCTTGGGAAATAAAAGGTTTCAATATATTCATAAAAGGTTCATAAATATTTGATAAAATATATAAAATTATAGACTTGTCTATTCATAAGCGGGAGATACTTTTATGAGTAAAGATAAAATAGAAAAAGAGGCACAAGCTAAAGTGGCAGGAAGCCAACAGTATGATTTTATCAAAGAGACGGTAAAGGACAGACAGGATAAGAAAAAAAATCTGATTAATCAGTTAGTATGGATGGGGGCAAAAGGACTTATTTTTGGCATTTGTATGGCAATAAGTTTCTTAGCGGTCAAGCAAGTTTTTTTAAAGAGCGGGGAGAGTAAAGGACAAGAGAGCCAGGTTTTAATTCCCAAGGAAGAAGAAACCGGGGAGGCTCAACTTATAGAAGATGCAAAGCCGCTGGTGGAGGCGGAAAAGGAGAGCGGACTTGCCACCTACGCAAGGATTCAGGCGGATATGGACAAGGTGGTAGAAGAGAGTAAGAAATCTATGGTGACAGTCACCGGCATAAAAAATAATACCGATTGGTTTAATCAGATGTATGAGCAGGCGGAAAAGACTCCCGGCATTATTGTGGCAGATACGGGAAGTGACTTTTTCATTCTTACAGATTATAAGATTATTGCAGGAAAAGATAAAATTCGTGTATCATTTACGGAAGATGAGGCTTATGAGGCAAAATATCAAAAGCACGATCCGGAAAGCGGGATTACAATTTTAAAGCTGGATAAGTCAAGCTTGTCGGAAGCCGCGAGAAAAAACCATGTAGCTGCTAATCTGGGAAGCTCTTATGGACTTTCTCAGGGACAATCAATTTTTGTTATGGGAAGTCCGGGAAATTATGCCAATGCTTTGGTTTACGGAAAGATTACTTCCATTAAGAACCGGATTACTGTTATGGATAATCAATATAGTTTGGTTAATACGGACATTATAGGCAGCAGTGGGGGGTGCGGTTATCTGTTTAATTTGGAGGGGCAGGTGGTAGGTGTCATTGTACAAAAATATGCACCGGATCCTAACAAAGAAAACATTGTGGCTCTTGGTATTTCTCCTCTTAAAAGTTTGATAGAACGTCTCTCTAATAAGGGAGAGCTTCCTTATATAGGGATTTATGGACAGGACATTTCAGAAAAGACCGCTAAGGAAAATAATTTGCCAAGAGGAATTTGGATTGAATCCGTGGCGGAAAAATCGCCTGCTATGAGTGCGGGTCTTGCAGCTTCAGATATTATAGTTAAGATTAAGGATACTGAGGTGGAAAGTCTGGCACAATACCACAGTGCTCTTATGGGGTTGAAGGTAGGCGATGTTGTGCCGCTTTTGATAAAGAGGCAGGGGCCGGAAGGTTATATAGAGATTTCAATTGACGTGACTATACAGTCATTATAAAATAAATAAAAGTTATGGAGAAAAGTCTTTTGTGGCAGAAGTGTTCCAAAAGACTTTTCTTGTGATGAATGAAATAAGTAGGAAAAGCATAGGAATTTCTCCTTATAGTATAAGGGATAGAGTGCAAAAGGATAGGAAGGATCAAATATGAAATATATTAAAGACTTGGTAGAGGGTGGAAAAGTAAGGGATATTTATCTGTGTAAACAGAAACAGTCAGCAGTAACCAAAAACGGAAAAAGCTATGAAAACCTTATATTGCAGGATAAAACAGGAACTATAGATGCAAAAATCTGGGAGCCGAATTCTCCGGGGATTTGTGACTTTGATGCTATGGACTATGTTTTGGTACAGGGAGATGTAAGTAGTTTTGCGGGAAATTTGCAGGTGAGTATTAAACAAACGGCAAAGGTCTTTGAGGGGGAGTATGACCCGGCGGATTATCTTCCGGTATCAAAATTTAATGTGGAAGATATGTATAAAGAGTTTTTGGGCTATATCCAAAGCGTAAAAAACAAATATTTAAAAGAACTTTTATTTAAGTTTTTTGTGGAGGATGAAAAATTTATAAAAAATTTCAAATTTTCTTCTGCAGCAAAAACGGTACATCATGGATTCGTGGGAGGACTTTTGCAGCATACCTTAAGCATTGTAAAGTTGTGTGACTATTATGCCGGCGCTTATCCTTTGATTAACAGGGATTTACTTTTAACTGCCGCTATGTTTCATGATATGGGAAAAACGAAAGAGTTATCGCCTTTTCCGATGAATGATTATACAGACGAGGGACAGCTTTTGGGGCATATTGTGATGGGGGTCTCTATGATTCATGATGCCATTAAAGAAATTGCAGGATTCCCAAAGCAGTTGGAAATGGAGTTGACCCACTGCATTATCGCTCACCACGGAGAATTGGAGTATGGTTCCCCCAAAAAGCCTGCACTTATGGAGGCAGTTGCTCTTAATCTTGCGGACAATGCAGATGCCAAGATGCAGACTATGACAGAGCTTTTAGAGAATGCAAATTCGCAGGATTGGTTGGGCTATAATCGCTTTTTTGAGTCTAATATTCGTCAGACTGGTAAATTTGATTGAGGTAGTTATTAATGTATAGAAAAAATGATACGATTACCATAGAGATAGAAGATATTTCTCATGAGGGACTTGGAATCGGAAAAAAAGAAGGTTTTCCGTTTTTTATAAAGGATGCTCTGGTGGGAGATATTATAGAAGCAAAGATTGTAAAATTAAAGAAGAATTATGGCTTTGCCAGAGTAGAAAAAATTGTAAGGGAATCTAATTTTCGGGTAAAGGCAAGATGTCCTATTGCCAAGCCTTGCGGAGGTTGCCAATTACAGGAACTATCCTATGAAAAACAGTTGGAATTTAAGAAAAATCTGATTATCAACAATTTAAAACGCATCGGAGGTATGAAAGAAGTACCTTTTGAGGAAATGATAGGTATGGAAAATCCCTATCGCTACCGCAATAAAGCTCAGTTTCCGATTGGAAAGAATCGAGAGGGAAAGATTATTGCCGGATTTTATGCCGGTCGTACCCACAGTATTATAGAAAATGAAGATTGTTATTTAGGTGTAAAGCAAAACAAAGAGATTTTAAAAGTTTTGATTGGTCACATGGAAAAATTTAAAATTCCTCCTTATGATGAAAAAACAGGGATGGGATTGGTTCGTCATGTTTTGATACGGTATGGGTTTATGAGTGGTCAAATCATGGTTTGTATCGTCATAAATGGAAATAAGCTTGCAAAGGAAGAACTTTTGGTGGAGGATTTAAGGAAAATCTCCGGTATGACCAGTATTTCTCTAAATAGAAATCAGGAAAATACCAATGTTATTTTGGGAAAAGAACTTAGACTTCTTTGGGGTAAGGCTTATATAGAGGACTATTTGGGAGAGATTGCTTTTGAGATTTCGCCTCTATCCTTTTATCAGGTAAATCCCGTACAGACAAAAATTCTCTATGAAAAAGCTTTAGAATATGCCGACCTTACCGGAAAAGAGAGAGTCTGGGACTTATACTGCGGTATCGGAACGATTTCATTATTCTTAAGCAAAAAAGCAAAGGAAGTTTACGGTGTCGAGATTATTCCACAGGCTATAGAGGATGCCAGAAACAATGCAAGGAAAAACGGAATTAAAAATGTAGAGTTTTTTGTTGGCAAGGCGGAGGATGTGGTAGCAGAGCAATACGAAAAGAAGTCTGCCTATGCTGATGTTATTGTTGTGGATCCGCCCAGAAAAGGCTGTGATGAAAAACTTCTTACAACTATGTTTGAGATGGCGCCGGAGAAAATCGTCTATGTAAGTTGCGATAGCGCTACCCTGGCAAGGGATATAAAAATCTTGCAGGCAGGGGGCTATGAGGTCAAAAGAGTGTGTGGCGTTGACCAATTTTGTCATACTGTGCATGTTGAAAGTGTGGTTTTACTGTCACGCACAGACTAATAAAAGTCGAGAAAGGCTTAAATAAAGATGTTTCAGATCAAAGGGTAACCGGGCAGTTGCTCCTTTGGTCTTTTTTATGGAAAAAACGGCCCTTACTTGATATAATTAAAATAATAATTGAGGGTAGTATACGCTATCAAATTCTAATTTTCTGAATTGTAAGCAACTATTATCCACTGCATTATATATATCTTGAAGAGACGAAGTGGAGGCAGTATGGCATTTGAAGAATCAGTCTTAAATAATAAAATAATTGCAAGTATATTATTAGATGAATATGGTCTTCATACTGTGGATGTACATTCTATCTCATTTGGTTCTGCAAATTGTTATAAAGTAAGCTGCGCAGAAGGTTATTACTTTTTGAAAGAATATCAAAGTTGGTTCACCCTTGATGATATAGAAAGAGAAGCTCAAATTTTAGAGTTTCTGTCCTTAAATAAATATCCAACTGCATTATTTCTTAAAAACTTGGAAGGTAAGTACGGAATTCAGCAGAGTGGTCATATTATAGGGGTGCAAGAGTTTATCGAGGGTGATACTTATACAAATAAGTTATCTCATGTAATGCTTATGGAGAGTGCGGCTTATTTAGGCAAACTTCATCAGATACTTAAAGGATATCCTATGAAAACAAGTATGGATAATCAATGGGTGCAAGGATTCTCTGTAAGTGAAGCTACTGCAAGATGTGACAAATTATTGGATATTTTGGAAGAAAATACGTCAGATAAGTATTATGAGAGAATCAGAAGTGATTTAACTTACAAGAAGGAACTTAATAAACGATTGGAGAATGTGAAAACCTATTTTATTGGAATTACATATTCACCATCACACGGAGATTATACTGCGTGTCAATTAATCGGAAAGCACGATAAAATCAAGGCAGTTATTGATTTTTCATCAACCAGCTCATTGCCTATAGTGTGGGAAATAATGAGGGCTTTTATACAGTCTTCTGAGTCATGTAAAGGTGGAAAATCTTTTGATTTAGATAAATTTCTTTTATATGTTAAGGAATACATGGAGTATTTTTCACTTTCTAAAAGAGATTTGGAGGCTATGCCATATATTTATTTGTTTCAATTGGGACGCAGTCTTTACGGCTTCGAAGAGTATCTGCTAACTAAGTCCCCAAATAAAGATAAGCTCTTGGAATTTGCATTTTGGCGTACAGACATATGCCGACAAATAAACGAAGGAGCGGATGAGATTTCTCATGCATTGGTCCAATTAGTATAGATGGGAATTTATATTTATCGGTTAAGATGGGGATTTATCTACGAAAATTCAA
>DATCYL010000056.1:0-9263 GCA_036570305.1 Lachnospiraceae bacterium | reverse complement strand
GGATATAGTCAAGGCTGATTTCTCCGATTTCTGCTTGTATGTCCAGTTCTTGGCTGCCTAAAGTCATAAGTTCCCAAGAGCTTCCGATGCCATCAATATAGTAATTTTTCTCTTCCGCCATTTGTGCTACTTTTAGAGGATTCCATACATCATCCTGCCGAAGAGCACAGGCAACCATAGAAAGACTCGTAGGACCGCAACCTGTAACACCCATTAAATCGTCCCCATAAGTTTCGTAGCCCCATCTTGTATCTCTCTGAGAAAATAGGGGGATAGAATTGGGATTTATTTCCTCGGAGAGATGAATAGGAAAAGATTTTTCCTTATATTTAGGATAGTTTTTTACATAGCTTTTTGCCTCGGGATATTTTTCTTGTAGCCTTAATAAACTTTGGGGTATTTCCGGTTTTCTTACCAAAGAAGAAGTTAAATAAGCTATCGATAAAAGAAATATTCCTAAAAAACAAACAATGAGTGGATATTTTTTACGCCTCTTTATTCTTGCTTGTCTCATAGGTTTTTGTTTATATTTAATTCTTTTTATAATAAAAAGCATTAAAGGAAGAAGAAAAAGCAATCCCCAAACGGATAGCATCCCATAGTCTAAATATAGAAGGCTGAAGGAAAGTAAGTATAAAAAATATAAAAGCAATCCTTGGTATAATATTATAAAGCACAGTTTCTTCATGGAATTATGCTTCTTTTATATATGTTGCAGATACATATCGCCACTGCCCATTATATTTGAATTTTGCCCAACCGTTATCGATAGACTTTACACGAATATCTTCTCCTGTCAGAAAAGTGGATAAAAAGCTTACCATAAGTTTTTTTGTAAATTTTTTCTTCATGTGAAAAGTCCTCCTTAAATAACTTTTATTTACTATCATTGTAATATTCATACCTTAATTTTTACCTGAAGAAATCTGAAATTTTCTTAAGTTTTCAAGGCTTTCTTTTGGAATTATGCTATACTTTTGAAGTATCATATTATTAAAATTAAGAGGAGAAATATAAATGAAAAACATTCAAATTTTAATAATTGAAGATGATAGAGATATTAGGGAAAGTGTTCGCATTTTATTGGAGGGTGAAAACTTTTATGTAGAAGAAGCAAAAGATGGGTTTGAGGGAATAGAAAAACTATCTGAGGAAATAGATTTGGTCATTTTAGATATTATGATGCCGGGTATATCAGGAATCAAAACTTGTCAAAAGATAAGAGAATTTTCTTATGTGCCAATCCTGTTTTTGACAGCAAAATCGGATGAGTCCGATAAGGTTTTGGCACTCATGGCAGGAGGGGATGATTATTTGGTAAAGCCTTTTTCCTATGCGGAATTATCTGCCAGAGTGAAAGCGATTTTACGTCGACATCACGTATATATGCAAAGAGAAAAATCCGGTGAAGAACAATGGTTACAACATCATAATTTAAAAATTAATAAACAAGTAAATAGGGTATATCTGGGGGAAGAGGAGATTTTACTTACCGATACCGAATATGAAATTTTAATGCTCTTGATGAAATATCCATCGAAGATATTTTCGGTAGAAAATATTTATGAAAGTGTTTGGGAAGAGCCTTTTTATGCAAATTCTTCAAATACAGTAATGGTTCACATTCGGAAGTTAAGAATAAAAATAGAGCAAAATCCGCAAAAACCGGATTACATAAAAACTGTTTGGGGAAAGGGTTATAGGTTTGGGCAAGTATCGGTTTAAAACAATTACAGGGAAGATGACTTTTTATTTATTACTGGGGAGTTTTATAGCCTTATTAATTTTTGTGCCTTTATTTAAACTATCCAATAGAATTATGGACGATTATTTTACCGGTTCAGATTACATATATAGGAAATCCTCAGAAAAGACAAAAAAATTTCAGGATTTTGTAAAAGAAGACAAAATTAAGGCGACGGATACGGAGGAGATCCGTGCATGGGCGAGAGATAATAAGATTAGTTATTTTACGATTTCAAGAGATAGACTTCTTTTGTTTGATAATAGTTATGATGGGAGAGTTCCTTTAAAGGATACGGAATCAGAGCAATTACATAATACTTGGCAGTTTTTTCAAACAGTAATGTTTGCGGATGGAGAAGCAGATGTATTTATTTATGATAATTATGTAATGATACATTATGTGACTTTAAGTATACTCCTTTCTATTTTTTGCTTTTCTATTTGTTTATTTGTATTTTTAAGAGGATTAAAAAAAGAGGTAAATTATATTAAATGTTTGAATAGAGAGGTAGAAGTGATTCAAAGAGGAGAATTAGACAGTCACTTTACAATTAAGGGACGAGATGAGATAGCCGGCTTGGCAAAGGGATTAGATGATATGCGGCGTTCTCTTATTGAAAAAGAAATGCAAAAAAGCAAAATGAAAACAGCACAGGATAAGCTGGTTCTTGGCATGGCACATGATATTAGAACCCCACTTACCAGCTTGATGAATTATCAGGAAGTAATTCGACGACAAAATAAAAATGAAGATTTGGACAGACCGATTCGCATAGCTATAGATAAAACTTGCCAAATTAGAGATTTATCAGAGCAACTTTTTGAGTTTTTTCTTGTGAATTGTGATAGAGAAATTCCCTTGGAGGATGCGGAAGAAATCGAATTTATATTATCGGATTATTGTTCTGAATTATGTTCTACTTTGCAGGAGATGGGATTTGAAATTGATTTTTCAAATTTAAAGTGGAGCGAAGGGGTCATCTCTATATCCTATGATTTTTTAGGTCGCATTATCAATAATATTGTGTCAAATATTGAAAAATATGCGAAAAAGGGAAGCCAAATTTCTCTCTCATCCATTTATAAGGAAGGCTATATAGGATTAGCTATTAGAAATGAAATAGGAGAAGGGGATGACAAAATAAAAGGGAACAAAATTGGGGTAGAAAATATAAAAATGATGATGCAAAAAATGAGAGGAGGATGTGAAATTTTTTCGGATGTCAGGTGTTATCAAATGATACTGTGGTTTCCCTTACAAAAAGTTTTCCAATAGTATAGATTAAGAAATTTTATGATATTTTAGTATAAGCTACTATAAAAGATAGATTTAAAGAAAAATCTCCGGCGTTCGCCGGAGGTTTTTCTTTCTTTAAAAAGTTTTATAAATCATCTTCCAAGGCACTGCTCTTTGCATAGGCGGTTGAGCGTGCTTCAAAGAAGTCGGTTTTTACCTGGTTGGCATCAGAATATTGGGATACCCATTTCATGGTTTCAGGTTCATTTTCATAACCCGGATACAGTGTGCCAAGTCCCAAAGAAGAGTAACGAAGATTTCCAAGATAACGGATATAGTCTTCTACCATAGAGGTATTAAGTCCGGGGATACTGTCGCCGATGACATATTTTCCCCAAGCGATTTCCTGTTCTACCCCCTGGTTTACCATATCTTTTAAAAGATTTAGATGGTAATCGTCAAAAAGTTGGGGCTCTTCTTTCTTTAGTTCTAAAAGCAGGTTTCTAAAAAGCCATAAGTGTGTATTTTCATCACGGTTGATATAGCGGATTTCCTGTACACTTCCGGGCATTTTGCCGTTTCTTCCAAGGTTGTAAAAGAACATGAAACCGGAATAGAAGTAGATACCCTCTAAAATAAAGTTAGCGATACAAACCTTAAAAAAGCTCTCCTTACTTTGCTCGTTGACAAATTCATTATAAAGGTCACCGATAAATTTGTTTCTGGCTAGTAGGTGCTCATCTGTTTTCCACTGGTATAAAATGTCATTTCTTTCCGTCGGATTGCAGATAGTATCCAGCATATAACTGTAACTTTGGCTATGGATACACTCCTGAAAAGTTTGGATAGACAGACACAAATTCACTTCATTGGCGGTTACATACTGGGCAATATTCGGCAGATTGGCAGATTGTAGAGAGTCTAAGTAGACTAAGAAACTTAAAATCTTATCATAGGCAGTTCTCTCAGCAGGACTTAAGTGAGAGTAATCACTTTTGTCCTGATGCATATTAATCTCTTCCGGTACCCAAAAATTATTCATGGCCTGACGATACCAGTCAGAGACCCATTCGTATTTCATATTGTTAAAGTCATTGATATTGGTAGTATCAAAGTTTAGCAGTCTTCGATTTCTGACATCGATATCCCCATCAGGATTAAAAAGGGGTTTTCTTTTAATTTCATTTTTCATAGCGGGCTCCTTTAATTTCCTATTTTATGTAATTTATGCAGAACAGCTTTCGCAGTCATCAGGATCTAATGCCTTAGAGCGAACGTAATAAACGGTTTTTACACCCTCTTCCCAGGCTAGGATATAGAGATTAAGAAGTTGGCTCATCTTGTATTCATTGGTAATCCAGAAGTTAAAGCTTTGTGCCTGGTCAATATGTCTTTGACGAACCCCTGCAGCCTTTACAGACCAGGTTTGGTCAATGTAGTGAGCTTGTTTGTAATACCAGTAGGTATCCATAGACAGCTGGGGTGCCACACGAGGAAGAATGGCTCCCTTTTTCTCCTCAAGGAAGAAACGATTCATAATCGGGTCAAGACCTGCGGTTGTACCAATCAAAATAGAGGTAGAAGAGGTCGGGGCAGTTGCCATAATCCAGGCGTTTCTGACTCCGTAACTGGCAACTTCCGCTTGCAATTTTTGCCAACGCTCAGAACTGTAATTACGTCGTTTAAAGTAGTCTCCGTTTTCCCATTCACTTCCGGCAAAGAGGGAGTAGGTACCTCTTTCTTTGGCTAAGTTATTGCTTGCTTTTACTGCTGCATAACCGATATCCTCAAAAACTCTGTCTGCAAACTGTAAATGGTCTTCAGATTCCCAGCGGATATGATTTTTAGCTAGCATATGGTGGTAACCGGAGACGCCAAGACCGATAGCACGGTATTTTTGATTGGTAATCTTGGCATCCGGCAAAGGATAGAAATTAAGGTCAATGACATTATCCAAAGCACGGACTACGGTATTGGTAATATCTTCAATGGCAGCCGGATTATTCACATCGATATTTCCAAGACAAAGGGAAGCTAAGTTACAAACAACATAATCTCCCGGTTTGGAAGTAGTGACAACGACGGTATCTCCGTCCTTAGTTTCTATTGTTTTGCTGACAATCTCCGCTTGACTCATATTTTGTGCAATTTCCGTACAGAGATTAGAACAGTAAATCATCCCCTTATGCTTATTAGGATTCATACGGTTTACCGTATCACGGTAGAAAGTAAAAGGAGTTCCGGTTTCTACAGCCGATTTTAAGATTAAACGAACCAATTCTTTTAAGTTGATAGTGCGTTTGGAAATGCGAATATCTTTTACGCAATCCCAATATTTTTCTTCCCATTCCTCACCGTAAGAATCTTCCAGACAATATCCCTTAATAAGTTCAATATCATGTGGATCCATCAAATACCAATCCTGATTTAAGTTTTCTTTTGCCATTTTCCAGAAAAGATCCGGGTAGCAAACTGCCGGGAAAACATCGTGAGCTTTCATTCGGTCATCGCCATTATTGGTTCTAAGCTGTAAAAATTCAGGCAAATCTTTATGCCAGGCATCCAGATAAACAGCCACGGCACCTGCACGCATACCCAACTGGTCTACGGCTACAGCCGTATCATTTACCACACGAATCCAGCGTATGACACCGCCACTTGCACCTTCAAAGCCACGGATACTTCCACCACGAGAACGTACCTTCCCAAAGTACATTCCCATACCACCGCCAAATTTGGAAACATCGGCAAATTTGGATACACTGTTGTAAATACCGTCCAAAGAATCCGGAACAGTGTCAATAAAACAGCTGGAAAGCTGATGGTAGGGTTTTCTTGCATTGGACTGAGTAGGTGTTGCCATGGTCACCTGATGAAGACTCATAATGTCATAGAATTTTTCTACCCATAATAAGCGGTTTTGTTCTTCTTTCATGGCCAAATGCATGGCAATTCCCATGTACATTTCCTGTGGAGATTCTAAAACCACATGATGATGATCATGAATCAGGTATCTGGAAATTAGAAGGTCGAGACCTGCAAAAGTATATAAATCATTTCGTTCTTCTTTTAAATAAGTTTCCAGACAATCTATTTCTTCTTTAGAGTAGGCATCTAAAATATAGTCGCCATAAAGACCTGCGGCAGTCATAAAACGAATCTTTTCAAAGAAACTGTAAACACCTATGCTTTCTTCTGTCTTTTTTAAATTTTTGTGGAAACGATAATAAAGAAGACGTCCTGCAATCTTTTCCCAATCCGGCTCTTCTTGAGTGGTAAGTTCGGCAGCAGACTTAGTAAGAAGTTCTAAGCGCTTTTCTAAGGTCAAATCTTCTTTATTCATAGCTGTATATTTAACATGAAGACGACTTAGGTCATAGTCCATAAATTCCCCTTGAATTTGTCTAAGTACCGGCTCAAGCGCATCTTCGCCAATCTCTTCAGTGAGGGACTTTCGTACCTTTCGCATTTCAGCTCTGTTTTCACGATATAAAATATAGTTTCTGGCTACCTGATAATAGCCGTTTTTCATTAAAATTTCTTCTACGGTATCTTGTACTTTTTCTACATCCACTTTATCATTGCCTGCAAAGTTTTCCTCAATTTGAAGCAGTAAATTTTGCAGAATTTCCAAAGTATAGTCTGTGGATGCCGATATAAAAGCCTTTTCTATAGCCTTTATGATTTTACTTCCGTCATAGGCTTCCTCAGCCAGACTTCTTTTTATAATTGTTTTCATTTTAATCCCCTTGTTTGTACTATATATTGTGTTCAAAATAATCACAAGACACAATATATCAGTTTTCAATAAGCTTTGCAATGGATAAAGAAGTATTTCTCTAATTTCTATAAAATTGCATAAAAAAAGGAGATTTATTCTACAAAAGGAGTAAAAGAAAATCTGTACAAGCTTTCTTTTGCTATGGTAAGATAAAAGAAAAAAGTATTTAAAAACTTAGAAATCTGAGCGGAAAATACGAAAAGATGAAAAAGAGGACTTGTGTATGAAGAAATATGATGAAGAGTTTTGTCAAAAAGAGCAATTAAGGTATGATAAGGCGACAGGGATTTATAGTGGTCAAAGGCAGGGCTATAGCTTTATGGTAATTCCAAATGATAAGGGAAATCTACTGACCATAGCGGTATCCTTGTCATCTGCTATTGAAGTGGATAAGGCTCAGATAAAGTCTGCTTTAAAAGAAACAAAAGTGCTGATATTTGGGGGGATTCAAGGGAGACGATTAAACTTTACAGTAAAGGCCGGAATGACTATGAAAAAGACGATGGAAAATCTTAGTAGTGCTCTGGGACTATTGCCTGATATTTTGCATCGCTTAGGATATAGCAATGCTTGCAGTAATTGTGGAAAGATTGGCGAAACGGCAGCCTATATTGTAAATGCGGATGAAAAACTGCTTTGTGAGGACTGTTTCCATGAGCAGAGCCAGGCGGTATCTTCCAGTGTAAGTCAAAAGAATGCATCGAGAGAATCCGTTATCGGAGGTATTGTAGGTGCTTTTTTAGGTTCTCTTTTAGGTGTGGCGGTTATGGTTATCTTAGGACAACTTGGTTATGTCGCTGTAGTTTCGGGAATTGTCATGGGTGTTTGTACGACGAAGGGATATGAACTTTTAGGCAGAAAATTATCTAAAAAGGGAATTTTTATAAGCGTAGTGGTAATGATTGCCATGACAGTGGTTGCTCATCGACTGGATTGGGCTATTTCGATTGCAAGAGAGTTTTCGGGATCTGTAATTGATGCTTTTATTGCAGTCCCATACGTGGTGGCTGATATGGCACTGGAGACAAATTACTATGGAAATCTTGCCCTTTTGGCTGTATTTACTTTGCTGGGAGGTCTTTCTATTATTTTAAGTGCAAATAAGAGAAGAAAATTAATAGGCAGTTCTTATAAAATCTGATAATATAGTAAAATAAGTAGTGCTATCCGGGAGGGAAATCTTTGTGTGGAAAAGATTTTCCTCTTTAGACGTTATAAGCAGTTAAAAGGCATACATAGAAAGAAAAGATAGTTTTTAGCAGAATAAAAAAGATAGGAGAAAAAATATGAAAAAGCCGGTTTTGGTCATTATGGCAGCAGGTATGGGAAGTCGTTATGGAGGTCTAAAGCAGATTGACCCTATTGATAAGGAGGGGCATATCATTATGGACTTTTCCATTTTTGATGCTTATCGTGCAGGCTTTAGAAAGGTTGTTTTTATTATTAAGGAAGAAAACAAGGAAAATTTTCAGAGAGCTATTGGAGATAGGGTATCAAAAACTATGGAAGTTTCTTATGTTTTTCAGAAAAATGACAGTCTGCCCGAGGGCTATGAACTTCCTAAGGAACGTAGTAAACCATGGGGAACAGGGCATGCTATTTTAAGTTGTATAGATACTGTCAAAGAGCCATTTGTAGTTATCAATGCAGATGATTATTATGGAAAACATGCTTTTAAAGTGATTTATGACTTTTTGACTCAAAATGAGGATGATGAAAAGTATCGTTATGCCATGGTCGGTTATATCTTAAAAAACACTTTAACAGACAACGGACATGTGGCAAGAGGTGTGTGTGAAATAGGAGAGAATGAGTTTTTAAAAGAGATTACTGAGAGAACGCATATAGAGAAACGAGAAGAAAAAGCAGTCTATACAGAAGACGAAGGAAAAAGTTGGATGGATATTTCTACAGAGAGTATTGTCTCCATGAATATGTGGGGATTTACGGAGAGTATTTTAGGGGAATTACAGGAAAGGTTTGTGGATTTTTTAGAAGAGAATCTGCAAAAAAATCCCCTCAAATGCGAATACTTTTTACCGTCGGTGGTAGATGCTCTGATAAAGGAAGAAAAAGCAAGTGTTAAGGTCTTAAAATCAGAAGATAAATGGTATGGAGTGACTTATAAAGAAGACAAGCCTTTTGTTATGAAAGCTATAGAAAAACTAAAAGAAGATAGGATTTATCCAAGAGAATTTTAAAAAATTTCTTGAAGTCTTGTCTTAAAAAACAGGATAAGAGAGGAGTATTATGAGAAGTTTAAAAAGATTTATAAAATATTATAAACCTTACCGGTCAATTTTTTATTTTGACCTTTTGTGTGCTGCCATTATCAGCCTTGTGGATCTTGCCTATCCTCAAATTTTAAGAAGGTTGACCAGAACTTTGTTTCAAAAGGAGGCAAATGTGATTTTACACTATTTGCCCATGCTTGGCATAGGCTTGCTTGGGATGTATATTATCCAGACACTATGTAAATATTATGTATCTTGTCAGGGG
>DATCYL010000055.1:0-1860 GCA_036570305.1 Lachnospiraceae bacterium | reverse complement strand
TTGCAATTCCATGCTTCATTGCATCATCCGGATTACTAATTTCAATTTTATTTCCATCCAAATAAATTTCGCCTTCATCCATACGATAAATTCCAAATAGACATTTCATCAAAGTGGATTTTCCCGCACCGTTTTCTCCCATTAGTGCATGTACTGTACCCGGACGAAGGTTTAAACTCACCTTTTCCAATGCTTTCACTCCGGGAAAGGATTTACTTACTCCCTGAAGTTGCAGTTTATATTCAGCCATATCTTTCCTCCTAAGATAAGCACGCTTTTGTGTGTCATAGCAAGTATGCAGGTAGCCAAAAGCCACCCGCACACCTTTCTTTATTCATTATTTTACTTTATCTAAGATATCTTTTGCATTGTCTTTTGTTACTTTTACATAGTCACAAGAAATATAGTAATCGTTTCCTTTACCTGTCAGATAGCTGATTGCTGCATCTGCTGCACTGTGAGACTGTGAAAAATGATCATTAAATACTGTACCTGTCATAGTTCCGTCAATTACTTTTTCAAGTGCCTCTGAAAGAGCATCTACACCTACAAGATAAATATCTTCTCCTACCTTACGTCCTGCAGCATCAATCGCCTGTGCTGCACCAAGTGCCATAGCATCATTGTTACAAAATACAACTTCAATGTCTTTTCCATCTTTTGCCAAAGCATTTGCAACCAACTGCTGAGCCTGTCCCTGATCCCAGTTACCAACCTGGTCATCTAACTCATTTACCTTTAATCCTGCATCTTCAAGAGCTTTTACAGAAAACTCTGTACGATACTGAGCATCTACGTTTTCAGGATCTCCCTCAATCATAATGTAGTCTACGGCACCGTTTTTATTCATATCCAACTTGTCCAATCCAATATCAGAAATCAATTCTCCCTGGAAAGTTCCTGACTGACGTGCATCACAACCTACATAAGTAACATCCCATCCTTTTGCTTCCCATCTTTCTTCTTCAGACTTGTCAGGCTCGCGGTTGATATATACCAAAGGAATATCTGCACCTACTACCATATCTGTGATTGTCTCTGCAGAAGAAGAGTTTACAGGATTGATAATTAACACATCCACACCCTCTGTAATAAAGTTCTGAATCTGATTTGTCTGTGTCGCCTGGTCATTAGCTCCATCTACAATTTCAATATTCTCTTTTGAGAATCCTTTTTCTACTAAATAATTTTCCAACTCTCCACGGAAAAGAGTCATAAAGTTATCTGAAAACTGATAAATACAAACTCCTACTTTTGCCTTTGAAAGGTCACCCTCTGTAAAAGTAGCTGCTGCTTTACTTGCATCTTTTGCTGTATCTTCTGTCTTTTCTGTCTTGCTTTCCGCTTTTTCTGTCTTAGCGCTTGCACCGCCACAACCTACAAGCAAAGATGAAGCCATTCCTACTGCCAACAATACACTTACGATTTTCTTTTTCATTATTTTATCCTCCTAAAAAATGAATACTGTTTATTTATGCCTAGATTATAGCAATAGAGATTGTCATAAAACATAGAATATTTTTCTTTCTATCTTTGATTTTTTTCTTTTTTCTACATTTTTTTATTGTTTTTTTTATTTCTATTGTAATTTTTATATAAATAGTTTTCTCTGTTTTTCCGAAACTTACCAGAAATTTAACTAATCCCCAAAACAAAACGGGACAGCTTAGCTGTCCCATTTTGAAAACTCTTCCATTACTTCTTCTACACTCTCTATTTTGTTTGCACGATAAACATTGCTTCCGCAAAATAAGAGTCCGTTTTCAACATCTCCCTCCACCGCTTTTATCAGCGCATCTGTAATGCAGTAGGGTGTCGTTTTCGGGTTGCAGGTCACAATACAGTGATAGCAAGCCTTGA
>DATCYL010000054.1:0-27844 GCA_036570305.1 Lachnospiraceae bacterium | reverse complement strand
CATTTTTCAATTATTTCATTTTCCATTCTAATATTTTTCCTTATTGTTCAACTTCTATATTTAGAAATATTTCTCACAATTTGTAGTTTATTAAATAATTCTAATAATCAAATTGCTGTTATTTTATAATCCAAATCTCCTACTAAAAAATTTCTATGATATATACATGAGCATACACTTGAATCAAATAATGCTATATTATATGCATCCCTATCAAATGTACTGTAATATCTTACTCCATCATAACCACAAAACTTTGCAAAATCACTTATATACTGTGTCGGCAAATAATCCAGTTCACTATCCCAACGACTCATAGGTTTAGCCAAATCTCTCTCTATGGCACGCAAAATTTGCTCATTAATCAAATAATCAACTTTATCAGTATCATTATAAAATGGGGAATTGTGTGCTATAGAGCACAAATCTAATACCTTTATATTCCTGTTCAACTTAAAAGTAGCAATTGTAACATAATCAAAAGCATGTGCTCTAATCTCTTTTACCGTTGTCTTCTTTCTACTACATAAATACAAACAACTCTGTCCCTTAGAGTTTGCTCTATCTGGCGATGCAACATCATCAGGAGGTGCCCACATTTCTTTTCTGCTAAATCCTGCACTACCCTTTTCATTAGAAACACGCGCTCTAAAAAATCTTTCTCCTAACGGAATAGTAATTTGTGCTACCTTTAATATTTCTTCCAATAATTCCAAATTAATGTAATCACTATGAAACCTATTTACATTTCTAAGGCTCTTTTTAAACTCTCCCCATGTATGGTTTTTCATAATTGAGTTTTTTAAGAGATATTCTTCATCATATAACTGTGGTATCCCCACAGGTTCAACTAAAATCTTTTCATTTAAAAACAAAGAATTTTCAACAATACCTTTAACAATTTCAAACACTTCGTTAGGCGTCCCAGAAAAGATTCCCCACTCGTCACATAATCGTTCAGCAATTGATTTTGTGTCAAAAGTTGGGTAGGTATATGGCAGTTCTGATTCTGGAACATATATTTCAATAATAGCTTCCAACATATCTTTAACTATTGATTCATCTTCATCCAAATCCGAATCAAAAATCCACGTATCTAAACTACCACAGATGGAACAATTTCCTCTATGACCAATCAACTCAATTGCTGCCTTTACTTCATTATCGTTAAAGCAATCTACACAGCAAATCATTCGTTCACCTCTAAAAATTTACCTATCAATTCAAGATGATGCATAATAGAACATTTTTTTATTACCCCTAATCCAGGAAATTTTCCATTTGAATAATAATCAAGCAAATTCTGTAAACCATATGTCTTCGGGATAATGTCAAAATGCTCCCAGTTCAAAAGATTTTGCATAGCCTCTGCAAATTTTCGTGCCGGGTCAGATATATTCTCATTTGATTCTGATACAAAATGGTGAACTCGTAGCTCACTTTTTTGACCAAAATAAAGAATATGAATTGCTACCGCCAATGGTGCAAACCCACTTTCTTCATAAGAATCACCTACTATAGAATAATCGGAAAATCCTACATAACCACGTTTTCTATAAACCAAATGGTTTCTACTAAATGGTTCATCTGGGGACTCAATATAATCGACATTTCTTTTTGCTTTCACATATACATCTTCTAAAATAATTGTGTCACCAAATACCTCATCCTTAAAATCTTCATCCTTTGGAATGAATGTGTATATTGCTTCTAATTTTGATCCGTATTCTTCGTAATAATCGAATGTATCATTCCCCGTATTTACCAAAACAATTTCATTCACATTCTTCTTGCCATCAAGACATTGAGAAATAATTTTATCGTTGCACAAATATCCACTAATAACATGCGAATCATTCATCAATTCTTTATAGTTTTCTATAGTTGCCTGTAATTTACTCTTCTTAGCTTCATCAGTTTCTTCTTCAAGTTTCTTTTTTAATTCTGCATAATCATTCCGAAATTTGCCGACCTTCGGATTCTTAATTATTATAATTTTCCTATCCGTTTCGATAAATTTTTTAATAGTCGTAAAGAAAGTACTATTACAACGCACAGGTTCAACAATGGGAATAATAGAGTTATACAATCTATCAGCTTCTAACAATTCCCTTAAGCACAATAATTCATTCTGTCTACCCCTTAAATATGGAAAATACACTCACTACACCTCCACCTTTTTGTTTAAAAACTCATCTAACGCATCATATTTTGATCTATATTTTTTTGAAAAGTATGCAAAAAAACTCAATTCACTCGGCACTCTTTCTTCAAATACATCATCAAATGCTAATATTGTTCTTTGTTTTAAAGTTCTCATAATTTTCTTTTGCAATGTTACAATATTGATTTTTTTCATCCACCGTAAGCATTCTCTATAATACTCAAAATTATTTACCTCTGGTAACTTACCAAAGTATTCTATAATTATTTTCTCGAATTCTTTCTTTCGAAGTACTTGAAACATTGCATCATATGACAGCTCATCATTATTGCAATATGCCTTTTTCCTACAAATTAGTTTCCCAGAATTTGTAAGTTCAAAAACTCCAACTTTAGTATCTCTCAAAAACTCTTTTACTTTCTCTACCTGTCTCTTACTAACAACAACATTCACATAACTAAATACTTTATAGTAATCATTTATCTGGCTCTGAAGTCTTTGAAAATTATCTAAATCTGTCTTTATTTCATACACTACACCTTTTCCATTAATCATTACGAAATCTGCTTTAGAATTAGCAATAGGCAGCTCTGTTAATGCCGCTGTATTATATAAATCATGCTTTTGTATTAACAACTGATTAAATATAGTATTCTTGTAATAATATTCATTTCTATAGTCGCTGTTCATATACTCATATATGCGACTAATTGCCTTACCATACGTCAGTTCATCATCCTCTTTTACATATCGAGATATACATTTTTGGAAAGAATCTGGCACATTTTTCTTTTCTACTAAGCTATCAAAATATGGAACAGTAAAAACTTTTGTAATAAGAAATTGGTTTTTCTCCATAAAAATGCCTCCTTTCCTTCTTAAAATTTTACCATAGTGCCCGTCAAATCTCAATCCAATCTTTCTTATTTCATCACCCACCACACTCCCCAACACACTGCCACAGCATACCCAACAGCCAGAACCACATCAAGTACTTTCTTTCCCAACTTCTTCCACTTATATCGTCTCCCATAGCAATTACATTTTCTCCTCGGCTTAATATCCGCCCATATCTGCTGCCATAGCGTCCTATTCTTTAGCTTAGCGACTTCTTCCTCTAGCTCTCTTATGCGTCTGGTCTGCCAACTGCTTGTCTTGTTCTCTCTGTCTAACAACTTCTTGGTATATCGCAAGTCGCTCTCCAAGTGATCGTTTCTCTCCCTTGACAACTCCATCTCGAAGTCCTTCTCCTGGATTTTCTCTTCCCATTCCTTTCTCTGTTCCCGGAATAGTCTCTGGTTCTGTGATAACTGCCTCAACAGGTCGTCCCTCTCCGCAGTCACTAGCTGAACTGCCTGAGCCATTTCTTCCAACAGCTGCGATGATGTCTCTGTAATATTGCTCGAATTCTTCTTCTGATTCTCGATTTG
Organism: Lachnospiraceae bacterium; assembly: GCA_036570305.1. Lineage (GTDB taxonomy): Bacteria > Bacillota > Clostridia > Lachnospirales > Lachnospiraceae > JAQVHQ01. The sequence goes on along the minus strand of DATCYL010000054.1, from coordinate 24,250 downwards.
ATCTGATTTGATTTTGTCTTTTAAATTCATTGATTAATGCCTCCTTCGTAATGTTCATGTGAAATGTTTTGGAAATATTGGTATCTCTGACCTTCTTTCCGTCCTCATATTCAAAAGTAATATTTTTTCTAGAATCCTTCCATGTAACCTTCCATCCTTTGTATGCCATCTTTGTAATAAAGTCATCCTTGCTAGAGCAATCCTCCATAACTTCCATACAGGCAATTGCGCAGGCTGCTACATGGCTCTCCTTTGCCTCATTTGCTAGTAAATGATATTTATCCTTACTCCATGCAATTACATGTCCTTCTTCTAATTCATTGCCATAAAAGTCCTTGCCCTTTGCCGCAACAGTAAGTCCTCTTTGCTGGCACATTTCATTTGTAAATTGTTTCATCCGTTCTAAATCTGCTCTGCTATTGTGCAGCTTGTGTCCGTCCTCAAAACTCACTGTATTTGTCACCAGATGAACATGTACATGGTCCCTGTCCTTATGAACTCCAATTAGTGTCTGGAATCCTTGGAACCATTTCTCTGCAAAAGTTTTTCCAAATTCCAAAGCTTCCTGCAAAGAAATATGTTCATCCTTGTGCCACGAAATAATATTGTGCGCATACATTCTTCCCGAATCCTTTTCCCAAATTTTCTTCTCTTCAAGGAAACTTTTGTATACGGAATCATATGTTATTACCTCAGGAGCAGGACCTGTAACATATACAAGTGTCTGCTCCGTCTTATGTTCTTGCAAGACATACTCTATGCAATTTCTCATGGCTGCATGTGTTTTCGTTGACTTATTGATTGTCTTATTAATTGCCAAATGGTATCTCCTTCCCTTCTGAATTCACATATCTGACGATCCATACTAGCCAGTTCACTTATACCTGCAATTTGACCAGTTGCATTTGCCATGTGAGCTATCTGATTAATATTGGTTGCCATACCTCTTATTTGCTTAATTAGTTCCGCCAACAAAGTATTACTTTTCTTTAATTCATTTAATTCTTCTTGCGTTGTAATTGTTGCTCCACTAATAGCATTTATAATAACTGTCTGTCTCGTCTGACCAGATTTCTCCATCTTATCTTGAAGCAATTGATATTCCTCGTCATTCATCCAGACCTTAATTTGATGTGTTCTTTTTCTCATACATGTCACCTCTTTTCTTAATAAAATTGTTACAGTTTTGATCAAGTTGACCAGAACTTGCTAGACATTTACTGATGGGGGTGCAGGGGCAAACATTCTCGCAAAAATGTAAATGAATAATGAGAATGTTGCCCCTAGCAGATGGATTGATGGAATGAGAGACTTCCAGTGGACGTCTCAAAATACCATCAATCTAGCTGCGGCTCCAAAGGTGTCGGAGAGTGAAACTCTCTGACCAGGTTCAAAGGGCAGCGCCCTTGCAAGTTTAGGAACAGCCCATAGGCTGGCTCCGGTGCGAAGTGGGTAACCACTTTGCGAAACTTGTCTATCATCTTCAAAACTCTGTTGGATGATAAAGCCGGAATGATTTCGCTAGAAATTGTTCCTTGCTTTATCGTCCATAAGGAGTTTAGTAGGAAAATAATTGCCTCCCCTTGCAAGAGGCAATTGTCTTCCTGCGGTGAAGATGATAGTGGTTTTGTGTTATCAAATAGATAAAGATACCCCAGGCACCTTATTCATCAGTACCTGGGGCATTCCATCTATGAAGATTACCATTCTTAGATAAATACTGAGTTGACTGTGTCATACATTGACGGTACAATCCCTTAATATGATACATTGTTCCATTTGTCACTGGATTTGCATTCATTAGAAACTGCTCAATATATGACCACACTACAGCGTATTGCAAATTCTTCTCAAATACACTCTTAATCATAGCTGCTGATTTATAATCAGGCTGTTCTGCTGTTCCAAGATTAAATCTTTTATCATTTGGTGCCATAAAAACCTCAAATGTTAATATTCTTATGATATCATCCAGCACACAATTGATTTCGATATCCTGCTTTTCTTCGATTAAATCATATTGAACTAATTCTTTAATGTGTTCTTCTATCTCATCTACATCCGTATCTTCATGATTAGATATGATATATTTATCTTTCTTTGTTGTATTATTAATAGTATTACTCGTAGGTAATTCTTTCACCTCCACAGGAAAATCCTGCACTTCCAAAAGAGAGTTTTTTACTCCCGACGGAAAATTTTTCTCATCATCATTATCTTGAATGTGTAATTTCTGCACTTCCGGAATATCATATTCTGGCTTAAGTACATAGATACGATTTGGTCTATTACATCCCTGCTGAACTACATCTATCAATCCTATTGAACGCAATCTCTTAATACAGGTTTTTACCGTTTTATCACTAATTGCTGCTTCAACTGCTAGTGATTTCTCTTCAAAGTAAATAAATACATATCCATCTTTATCAATCATTTTATTTTTTACTGATAACTGAAATCTATTGTAAATCAACATATATACAGTCCTATCATTGTTGTTTAATGCTTTTTGGTACTTTCCTTTATACAATTGTTTGGGTTGTTGGTAAAATTCGAAGGTGGCGGCATCTTCAATTCGATGCCGTCTCTTCTCAGAACTGCTGACAGATAATTTATTACACATCTAATCACCCTCTTTCGCAGAATTTTGTGATTGTGTGTTAATTGAATCCTTGATATAATCGACTTGTCTAAGGTTGATATTTGAGGATTCGTCTTCATCTATCACATCATCCTGGTGGCAATTGCTGCCAGGATTTTTTATATTCTCGCTATCCAACAAATTTGCGATTTTTCTTCTCTGACTTGGATATAAGTGTCCATATGTGTTCAAGGTAATTTTAATATCCTTATGCCCAAGTCTTTCTTTTATAAATATTGGTTCAATCCCTTTATCAATAAGATATGCCACATGCGAATGTCTCAAATCGTGAACTCGAATTTTCTTTACTCCTGCTTTCTCCATTTGGTGCTTCATCTTGTGCTGTACTGCTTCCTGCACAATAGGGAAGAGTCTTTCATTCTCCGGCATCCCATAATGACTATCTATAAAATCCTTAATCTCCTGTTTAAGAAACTCCGGTATTTCTATCAGTCTTACAGATTGCTTCGTCTTAGGCTCCGTAATCACATCCTGCCTTTCTATTCGATAGTAAGTCTTGGTAATGCTAATTTGATTTCTTTCAAAATCAACATCCTTTGGTGTAAGTGCCAACAACTCTCCAATTCTACACCCCGTCCAAAAGAGTATTTCAAAGATAAGATAGTATCTGCTTCCCGGTTCCATCGTCTGTATGAACTTTTGGTACTCATCTACTGTCCAGAAATCCAGACTTCTGTTATCCGAGCTTCCCATACGCTTAACTTTTTTACAAGGATTTGTGTGTAAATCGTAAATTCGTGAAGCGTGAGTGAATAAGCTAGTTAGCTGATTTTGTATCATTCTTAAGTAGGCTTCCGAAAATCCTTTGGTCTGCATTTCATTCTGCCACTGAATAATCTGCCCTGCAGTTATCTCACTCATCATCTGATTACCAAAATACGGAATGATGTGTTGCTCCATCATATATCGCTTGTTCTTCATGGTGCGTTCCTTCAGCTCATTCTGCTTATCTTCAAAATAAACTTCCATAAATTCACTTAGCTTCATATCCATACTTCTGCTGTTATTCAATTTCTTCTGTCGCTCATACTCAAGAGCCTCTCGCTTTGTCTCAAAACCTCTTTTTCTTCGCTTTTTCTTTTCACCCCTGGCATTTGTTTCAAACCATTGGGCTGTCCATTTCTTAGTGTCTTTTTCTTTGTAAGCCATGTTCCTCTCCTTTCCTATCCTACCGATAATTCGTAGCCATACATTTTTTTCGCCCAATACGCTCTTGGAATTCTTCCAGCCATTGTGATATATCCTTGCGATGCCAACTCTTCATTCATGCTTTTTACCAGCTTATATGCATGAGATTTGGAACAATTCAATTCCCGGGCTACATCATCGGCACTCATCATATATTGATAATTCGCCATACATTCGTCCTCCCTTCTATACTTTAAATTCCGTTACATTTCTTGTATTTATTTCATGTACGAATTTCGTACATTTATGTTATCACTACACATTTTCTTTGTCAATACTTCGTAATAATATTTTTATGATATTCGTACATACCATTTTTGCAAATTACTCTTTTATGTCTTTCGTATTTGTGCTATGATAATAATTAGATTTATGCAATTCGTAAATTTTCAATTTATGAAAACAGGAGGTTTCAATGGGAGACGGTAGGAAACTGAAAGAAATACTTGACACTAAAGGCACGAATGTCCGCCAGATTGCAAAAGCAACTGGTATCAGTGCCACAACACTTTATTCTATTATTCAAAAGGATTCTAATATCCGATTTGACTTTGCACTTCGACTGGCAAATGAATTAGAAATTGACGTGAATGAGATATGCTCTGCCAGCCCATTTTCCGGTGCGATTACAGAAGAAGAAATATATCCTACATTACCGAATGGATTGAATGGTGCTCTTGACGGAAATCGGGTAAAAACATATTTAAAGAATTCCATGTACCCGCTTATGTATCTTTTCGGAAAAAACAGTATGCCGGATGTAGATAACTTGCTCACTTCCTTTTATCAGTTGGATGATGAAGCCAGAAAAGAAGTGGTTGAAACGATACAATTCAAGCTACAGTATCACAGAGATCCCGAACGGGCAGAACAGATAAAACAGATTAAAGGATGGTAAAAAAATAGTGCAAGTGAATCTAACCCATTCACTTGCACTTACCTTGTCTCTTATCCATTACAATGTTTTTCTTACTCTAAGTACACTTTCAAAGATTCTACTAATTTATATACCATTGTTCCCGGATCATATTCTGATGGTTTGTATCCACCTCTCTCAAATTCAGCCATCCTACGTTTTGCATGCTTTATTGCGACAGTTACACCACCATATATATCTACCAAGCTATATATATCATCATAATTTTTTTGATATGTCCCATCACCCAAATTATTTTTCTTAAAAATTTCATCTAGCTTCGCATTCCATTGGTGTCTGTGTAACGCAGAATCACTATAATAAAAATGCAGATATAACCAATATTCAAAAGACTGATTACTCCAAGCAACATTATATCCTCTATTTATAGCTTCTTGTATTGCTTGGTCAAAGTCATCAAAATCATCCTTATCAAACACAATCCATACATTTTGATAGATGATTTTTGCATCTTTTATAATTTGGTCTGCTACTTCAACAAGTCTAGTCGTAGAACAACCTTCACCATGTACGTCAATAAGCGGCTGTTCTATAATATCTACTACTCCACCTACCTTCTCTTGTATAAGTTTCTGCATACCCTTAAAATATAATGGTTCTGTACGCTCTCCCTCTGTAACAATTAAATAAGAATTTGCCTTGGGGGGCTTGTATTCATACTTCCTTTGAGTTCTAGCTTCTCGCCTCTTTTTAAATAAATCATCTGAACCCATTTACTTACCCTCTTTCATACTGAATTCTTTCAACCACGGAATACCTCCATATACCCCAGCTAAATAATCTCTTTCAAACGAAGCATCTGATCTTACTTTAAAATCTGACAAAGCGGACAATTCTGAATATCCAAATTCATCCTTTTGTACAAACCAAATCTGATCCCTTCTAAAGAACTTTTTATCCAATAAAGTAGTATCATGTGTTGTATAAATTAATTGGGCTTGCGATTCATTTTCATAAAACAAATCAATAATAAATTTCAATAAAAGTGGATGTAATTTGATATTCAATTCATCTACAAAAATAGATTTATTATAAAGAATAGCTGTACGTGCATAAATGAATAACATAATACTTTTAATCGTTCCTTCTGATTCAAAAAATAAATCGAGTGGATGTAATTCGCCGTCTTTCCCCTTATGATAAGTTGTAAATTTAACTTCTTTCTCGCTATCATCATAATCAATATCTTTAATACCTGTATCAATAGCAGACAAGAACTCTACCAATGCACTTTTTTCTTCATCAATTAATCGTGGCAAAAGTGCTTCTAGAAGCCGAGTATCCTCACAAAAATCTGTCGGAACAACTAATGTATCCATTACTCCAGAATAAACAATCTTAAAAATATTAGATTTTAGTTTTAACTTATTGAAAAATGTTAAAACCAAAGTTTCAACTGGAATTTGTTCTTTATATACTTCACATTCTTTTCTTACACATGAACCAAATTCAACTTTTTCTGTTGTACGCTCAAAAACTGTTGAACTCCTTTTAGTTTGCAAATTTTTTCTATATAACCATTCCGTAACAATGCAATTTGAATTATATTCAAAACCATACTTATATTCAAAATTTCCTAAAATCTGCACAATCTGAAATTCTGAGTTTTCTTTTTCACTATCAAATGAAAATGGCTGATAATATGTTTGAATAGCTGTTGCCTCTCCATCTTCAACATTATTTAAAGACTCCGCAATAATTCTTTGAAAATATGTCATAGCCATATAAATATTTGATTTACCACTTGCATTTGCACCGTAAATTGCTGCAACTCTAAGATATTTCTCTTTTGTCCCATAGTCAATTAAATTACATTGATGTTCCTTATACGCATTAATTGCTGTCATGTCTAAAACTGTCTCTTCTTTAAACGACAGAACATTTTTTAACATAAACTGTACAAACATATTACAACACCTCCTAGTTAATATATAATATAGCTTTTTTTGAATTCTATGTCAATATTTTTGTGTTTTTTTCACATTTTTATGCATGTAATATTCGTTTTTTAAGCAAAAGGACTATTATATTTGACATCAAGCAAACATAGCAAAACATAAATCTTCATATGATTTTCCACTTTTCGGCACCGTTTTGGCACCGCTCACACTCATTTTCATTATTTCTGCATGTAAAAAGGCTCCCGAGAAAAATCTCGGAAGCCTTGAATTTACTAGATTTAACGTCAATCAGCGAAAATTACTTGATAACTGTAGCAACACGACCTGAACCTACAGTACGTCCACCCTCACGAATAGCGAAAGTAAGACCCTGCTCCATAGCGATTGGGTGAATCAATTTGATTGTCATTTCTACGTTATCACCAGGCATGCACATTTCTGTTCCTTCTGGTAATTCGATAACTCCAGTTACGTCAGTTGTTCTGAAGTAGAACTGAGGTCTGTAGTTGTTGAAGAAAGGAGTATGACGTCCACCTTCATCTTTTGTTAATACGTAAACCTGAGCTGTAAACTCTGTATGGCAAGTTACAGTACCTGGTTTAATAAGACACTGTCCTCTTTCGATTTCAGTTCTCTGAACACCACGAAGTAATGCACCGATGTTATCTCCAGCCTGAGCTTCATCAAGAAGTTTACGGAACATTTCGATACCTGTTACAACAGTTTTCTTTGTTTCTTCATGAATACCAACGATTTCTACTTCCTCATTTACATGAAGAACACCACGCTCAACACGTCCTGTAGCAACAGTTCCACGTCCTGTGATTGTGAAGATATCTTCGATTGGCATTAAGAATGGCTGATCTGTAGCACGCTGTGGGTCTGGAATCCACTCATCAACAGCACCCATAAGCTCCATAATCTTGTCTCCCCATTCTCCTGTAGGATCTTCAAGAGCTTTTAAAGCTGATCCCTGGATAATTGGTGTATCATCACCTGGGAACTCGTACTCATTTAAGAGCTCACGAATTTCCATATCTACTAACTCTAATAATTCTTCATCATCAACCATGTCACATTTGTTCATGAATACAACGATGTAAGGTACACCTACCTGACGAGAAAGTAAGATGTGCTCTTTTGTCTGAGCCATAACTCCGTCAGTAGCAGCTACTACTAAGATAGCTCCGTCCATCTGAGCAGCACCAGTAATCATGTTCTTAACGTAGTCAGCATGTCCTGGGCAGTCAACGTGTGCATAATGTCTAGCTTCTGTCTCGTACTCAACGTGAGCAGTAGAGATAGTAATACCACGCTCTCTCTCTTCTGGAGCCTTATCAATGTTAGCGAAGTCTACAGCTGCGTTTCCAGCTACTCTTTCAGCAAGAGTTTTTGTGATAGCTGCTGTTAAAGTAGTTTTACCGTGGTCTACGTGACCAATAGTACCAATGTTACAATGTGGTTTGGTTCTTTCAAATTTAGCTTTAGCCATTTTAAAATGTCCTCCTTATAGTGCGCCTTTTTAAGGCGTGTTTACCATATTTGTTTCTATAGCTTACTATCCTTGATTATATTTCAAATCAAGGATATTTGCAAGCATTTCCTTATTTTTTAAGTCTTTTGTACGACTTGATTATTTCTCTTTAGATGAGAGAACTTTTTCCTGAACACTCTTTGGAACCGGCTCATATTTCTCAAAGAACATAGAGTAGTTACCACGTCCCTGTGTCTTAGAACGTAAGTCTGTAGAGTAACCAAACATCTCAGCAAGAGGTACATATCCACGTACCATTTTTCCGCCTCCGATATCGTCCATACCTTCAATACGTCCACGACGAGAATTGATATCACCGATAACATCTCCCATGTACTCTTCCGGCATAGTTACTTCTACTTTCATGATTGGCTCTAACAATACAGGTGCTGCTTTTGACATAGCATCTTTAAATGCTAAAGAACCTGCAATGTGGAATGCCATTTCTGATGAATCGACTTCATGGTAAGAACCGTCATATACATTTGCGTAAATACCAACTACCGGGAATCCGCCCAATGTACCGGCCTTCATAGCCTCTTCGATACCTTCACCAACTGCCGGGATGTATTCCTTAGGAATAGCACCACCAACAACTGTGGATTCAAATTTATACAATTCTTCTCCATTGGCATCCATTGGCTCAAATTTAACTTTACAGTGTCCGTACTGACCACGTCCACCTGACTGTTTTGCATATTTACTGTCAACTTCAACAGATTTTGTAAAGGTTTCTTTGTAAGCAACCTGAGGTGCTCCAACATTTGCCTCTACCTTAAACTCACGAAGAAGACGGTCTACGATAATCTCCAAGTGAAGCTCACCCATACCTGCAATGATAGTCTGTCCTGTTTCTTTATCTGTATGAGCTCTGAAAGTAGGATCTTCTTCTGCAAGTTTTGCTAAAGACTCACCTAATTTACCCTGTCCGGCTTTTGTTTTAGGCTCGATTGCAAGCTCAATAACCGGTTCCGGGAATTCCATAGACTCTAAGATAACTGGATGCTGCTCATCACAAAGTGTATCACCTGTTGTTGTGTTTTTAAATCCGATAGCTGCTGCAATATCTCCAGCATATACCTTATCTAACTCTTCACGCTTATTTGCATGCATCTGCAAGATACGTCCAACACGCTCTTTTTTCTGCTTTGTTGAGTTATATACGTAAGAACCTGAATTAATAGTTCCTGAATATACTCTAAAGTAAGCCAATTTTCCTACGAACGGGTCTGTCATAATCTTAAATGCAAGTGCTGCAAATGGCTCTTCGTCAGAAGAATGCTTTTCAATTTCATTTCCATCCATATCCTGACCTTTAATAGCCGGGATATCTGTCGGTGCAGGCATAAACTCTAAAACTGCATCAAGGAGTTTCTGAACACCTTTATTTCTGTAAGCTGTACCACAGCAAACAGGAATTGCTTTACAGTCACATGTTGCTCTTCTAAGAGCAGCTTTTAAATCTGCAACTGACGGTTCTTCACCCTCAAGATACTGCATCATTAAATCATCATCTAAATCGCAGATTTTTTCTACTAATTCTGCATGATAAAGCTCTGCATCATCTTTCATATCTTCAGGAATTTCTGTAATAGAAATGTCCTCACCCTTTTCATCATTGTAGATGTAAGCTTGCATTTCAAATAAGTCAATAATTCCTTTAAATCCATCTTCTTTACCGATTGGCAACTGAAGACAAATTGCATTTTTACCTAATCTTGTTTTAATCTGATCTACGGCTCCGTAGAAGTTTGCACCCAAGATGTCCATTTTGTTAATAAATGCCATTCTAGGTACGTTGTATGTATCCGCCTGACGCCATACATTTTCTGACTGTGGCTCTACTCCACCTTTTGCACAGAAAACACCAACAGCACCGTCAAGGACACGGAGTGAACGCTCTACCTCAACAGTAAAGTCTACGTGACCCGGTGTATCAATAATATTGATACGATGCTCTAATGCTCCCGGTTTTGTCTTGGTCTCTTCCTGAAGAGTCCAATGGCAAGTAGTAGCTGCGGATGTAATGGTAATACCACGCTCCTGCTCCTGTTCCATCCAGTCCATGGTAGCAGTTCCTTCGTGAGTATCACCAATTTTGTAGTTAACACCGGTATAGTATAAGATACGCTCTGTAAGAGTGGTCTTACCCGCATCGATATGCGCCATGATACCAATGTTTCTGGTTCTATCTAATGGATATTCTCTTCCAGCCATTTGGATTCCTCCTAGAATCTGTAATGAGCAAATGCCTTATTAGCCTCTGCCATTTTATGCATATCTTCTTTCTTCTTTACAGATGCTCCTGTGTTGTTCATAGCATCCATTAATTCGTTTGCAAGTCTCTCTTCCATTGTCTTTTCTCCTCTTTTTCTTGAGTAAAGAGTAAGCCAACGAAGAGCTAATGCCTGACGTCTGTCAGGACGAACCTCGATAGGCACCTGATAAGTTGCTCCACCGATACGTCTTGCTTTTACTTCTAATAATGGCATGATGTTATTCATTGCCTCTTCAAATACTTCAATTGCAGGTTTTTCTGCTTTTGCTTCTACTCTTGCAAATGCTCCGTATACAATTTTCTGTGCTACCCCTCTCTTACCATCTAACATAATGTTATTGATAAGTTTGGTAACTACCTTGTTATTGTATAAAGGATCTGCTAAGACATCTCTTTTTTGAGTATGACCTTTACGTGGCACGTTACTTCCCTCCTTAATTATGATGAGAGCTTTTCTCTCACGGATTAAATCATAGGTACTCACATGTTTACTATGTGTTCGGCTACTTTCTATATGACCCGCAACCGACAGGGGGTATATGGAATTAGCTTACATTTATAGTTTTGTGACTCTATTGATTTTGTTGATTAGTTAGATGTTCTATTTAGGTCTCTTAGCACCATACTTAGAACGAGCTTGTTTTCTGTTAGCAACACCAGCTGTATCAAGTGTTCCTCTAACGATATGGTAACGTGTACCAGGTAAGTCCTTTACACGACCACCACGAATCAAAACAACGCTATGCTCCTGAAGGTTATGTCCTTCACCTGGGATATAACTTGTTACTTCAATTCCGTTAGAAAGACGAACTCTGGCAATTTTTCTAAGAGCTGAGTTAGGTTTCTTAGGTGTAGCAGTCTTAACGGCTGTACAAACGCCTCTCTTTTGTGGAGAAGACAAATCGCTAGATTTCTTCTTTAATGAGTTAAAGCTTTTCTGAAGAGCAGGAGCTGTGGATTTCTTTACAGAAGTCTCACGTCCTTTTCTTACTAACTGATTAAATGTTGGCATTCCATTTCACCTCCTGTTGGTATTCTACTTTTCGTAGTCTCTGCGGTTGCTATTTTATAATCATCGGTGTAATAGGGCACAAAAAAACAAACGTCCCCATACACGCCTATATAGTATAGGCTTTTAGGACGACGTTTGTCAAGTTTATTTCTTATAAGTTTGTCAAGTTTATTTCATCCTTTACAGGTTTACACAAAAACGACAAATACAAGTCAAAGCCTTTGTAATCTCTTCCAATTCCATTGAAGGCGTCCCTGCACTTTTATCAAGAACCTGCTCAGGTATGTAGGGCACATGAACAAACAAACCTTTTTGGTCAGCCTCATTTTCCTCACATTGTGCCAAGACCTGATAGTAAAGACAATTACACACATAGGCTCCTGCGGAAAGAGAGATTGCTGCCGGAATTTTATTTTCATTTAAATTATCTTTCATTTCCTTAAGAGGCAGTGGCGAAAAGTATCCGGTTTTTCCTTTCGGGTTAATAGGCACATCTTCACAAATATTTCCATCATTATCTGCAAGTTTAGCGTCCATATAATTAATAGCCACCTTTTCCAAGCGTATCTCAGCCGCACCTCCGTTTTGCCCCACGCATAAAATGAAATCCGGTTTTTCCTCCTCCATAACCCTTCTTGCCAACTCTCCCACCTTTCGAAAAGAAGTCGGAAGCTGCCGCTTTACTATCCGGTGTTCCCCTATTTTATCCGGCAATTTACGCACCGCTTCATAGGAAGGATTTATGGTCTCGTTACCAAATGGAGTAAATCCTGTCACTAGAATTTTCATAAATATTTTCTCCTATCTTTACGTACTTTAAGAACCTTAGATTTCTTTTTTCTCTTTTAAATATTCTAAAAATGCCCTACAACCTCTATACACATCTGTATATGTTTCTTCATAACAATCATAGTACCATGGATCTCGTACGGATTTTGACTCTTTAGCAAACTCTAATAGCAGATAAATCTTATCCCCCGCCTTATGCCCTGTCATTTTTTCTATATTTTTAATATTTTTGGTATCCATGCCGATAAGGTAGTCATAATAATCATAATCGGAAGATTTTAATTGTACCGCTCTTTTCCCTTCACAGCTTAAGCCGTGCCTTGCCAATTCAGCTTTTGCCGGCGGATATACAGGATTCCCCACACCATTCCATATTTCTTCGCTGCTTGTTGCCGCTGATGCAATCTCAAAGCAATCAGCAATGCCCAGTTTTTCTACCATATCTTTTAAAATAAATTCTGCCATGGGTGAACGACAAATGTTGCCGTGGCAGATAAAAAGTACTTTTATCATTGTTGCATAACCTCGCATTTCTTAGTTTTTCGGGCTTTGTAAGCCTTTGTGAATTTTTCTTTTCTGGCATAACCTGGTTTATTTTCGCATAATATCGTCCGCAAAAGGTGTAAAATAAGGTGTATGTTTTTCTATTTTACACCTTGCTATTTTCAATTAAAAATCGTAATTACACAACCTGAATCCGGGCAACTTCTTCCCTGGCATCCTCAAGATTTACGTGCGTATATGTATTCAGCGTTACGCTGATGTCTGAGTGGCCCATCAAATATTGCAATGCTTTTGGATTCATTCCGGATTTTGCCATATTTGAGCAATAGGTATGCCGACATACATGCGGTGTAATGACAGGCATCTGTACTTTATAAGTATTATTATACTTCTGAACGATATGTTGGAAATAATGCTCCCAGTGCAGGGAATAGCAGATACTTTCATTTTTATCAAAGTGTAAGAATCCACTTTTTCCATCTACCATAGGCTCTGCTTTGGGCGGGTTTCGTTTTTCTATTATTTTCCGAAAACATTCCTCTACATCTGCAGTCATAGGTATCTTTCTCGTTCCGCTGGTTGTTTTAGTCTCTTGAATATAATATCCGATTTTTGATTTTTTCTGCAATTGATGATCGATGTTGATCGTATGCTCCTTGAAATCAATATCAGAAATCGTCAGCCCGCAGAATTCTGAGATGCGAAGCCCCGTCTTAAACAATATATAAATACCTTCATAGTATTTACTGAAATGTGCATCATCCTTTACAAATTGTAAAAACTTACGCTCCTCCGCTCTGCTGATTGCCTCTCTTGTCACACTGTCATTCACGACCACTTCCATTAGCTGAAACTGAAATGGATTTTTCCTGATCAGGTCATCATCCACCGCCAACTGAAATGCCGGACGAAGAACGCCTCGGATCGAATGGATGGAACTATAGCTTTTCTTTTCTACCTGCTGAAGATGTATCAGCCAACATTTTGCATCCGAAATCCGAACCGTATCAATCCTTCTTTTTCCAAATGGATCTTTCTTCAATAAATTGATAACTGTTCCGTATCCTGCAACTGTAGTAGGTCTGACACCGGTTTTTGTTGATGTATACTTTTCAACCAATTCCAGTACCGTCATATTTCCGCCATTTGTTGCAATCTGCTCGAAATGGTCCGCCTGGATTTTCTTCTCCATCTCCCGAAGCGACAAAGTACGGCGCTTTCCTTTCGGAGTTGCATCGTTATGGTCTAAGCGCCAGCTATATACGCAGCGCTCCTTTCCCATCTCATCGACATACTTAAATCGATATCTGCCATCAGATAACTGTATTTCTCCATTGTGTAATATACGTCCTCTATGATCTCTCCTTTTTTCACTCATAATCTTTTAGTCTCCTTCATCAAATGTTCATTTAACTTGGAAGACCGTCTCGGTTTATTCATTATACCACAAGACCTTCCCTTCGCTAAGATAAAATGAACATTATTTTCATTACTATTTTTTCTATTCTGTCACTTAAACTGTGCTGGCTGTATCCAGATAATCTTCAAATAATTTTCTTTTGAATCGGATGTGCGAACCAACTTCCAAAATAAAATCTGCTCCTTCATTTTCACCTGCAATCTGTCTTAATCTCTTTTCTCCGATTCCGTAATATTCAGCTGCTTCGGAAACATTTAAAGAATATTTCTTCCAAACAGGTATTGTTTTTTCTGTATGATTCATTCGCATTTCTCCTCCCCTCTGTTGGTATTCAACAAGGTTTTCGCTTTCTCCATTTTCATACTTGCAATCGCTTCTCGTTTGCTTGTGCCTCCAACATACATTGGCGTACACATTTCTAAAATACGGTCATAGATACGCCTCTTATCCAACATGGTCTCGCTTTTTATTTCTTTCAGTGGAAGATTAGTCGTAATGATCAATGGTCGTCCTGAACGGATCCTACGATCTATGACACTGAAAATAATTCCTAATGCATATTCTGAATTTCGTTCCACTCCAAGATCATCAATAATCAAAAGCTGATACGAAGCCAATGCATTGATATATTCCGTTTTGTCTGCCAGCGGAAATATATCATCAATAATGGTATTGAAATTTGTCATCTTTACCGTTACTTCTCGTTTAAGAAGATCATTGGCAATACACCCGGCAACATAACTTTTCCCAGTCCCAACCGGTCCCCAGAACAAACAACCTATATGGTTTCTTTTCATTTTCTCCCAGTTATCAACATATTTTTTTGCCTTATGCATTACCGCATCTGACATATCTGCATTCTCAAATGTCCACTCTTCCATTCTGCTCTCGTCAAAACAGATGCTCGTATTTCTGCTGACTAATTCCCGGTGCTCTTTGTCTTTAAAATATTTTTGTTCTTCTTCATACGCTTTTCTGTCACAAGCACATTGCCTGGAATGTTTCTTCATCCCCATAAAGTCACCCTTAGGAAAAAATGCTTCTTTCGCTTTCCCACAGACTTTGCAATATTGCAAACCATCACTGCCTACACATACGGTATCTTCTTCTCTCATCACAAACTCTCTCCTTCCCCATAGCAATAATTTACTTCATGATATTTATTACTTTTATATTTCTCAGTTACTTTACTAGGTGCCACATTTCCGACTCCTGTACAGCCATTTTTACGACCAGATGAAGGTTGCTTTTCCGACTTTGTTGTAACCATCTTTTCAACCGCCTTATCGTCAACCGGCTGTAAACCTATCTCATCAGATGGAATTTTTACATATAAATGATTGGGTTTTGAAAATCCACCGGATCTACGAACCAATAATCCCTCATCATCTAATTCCTTCAATGCTGTTTTTACAGAAGATTTGCATTTGCCGATTTGAACAGACAATTCATCTATCGGAAAAATCAGATAAACATTTCCATACTTATCTATCCAGCTATTCTTTCTCGATATCCGCGCCCGGTCATACAAAACCATATAAAGAAATTTTGCAGTTTGAGAAATTCGCAACTTTAGCAAAAATTTCGGAAACTGGAAGTACTGAAGCATCTGCTCAGACTCCTTCATGTATTCATATTTCATTCTTTTCTCGCCTCATTTCTGTTTCTAACTATTGTAAAAATCATTTTTATGCCGGCTAAAAAATGTTCTTACACTTATACAAAAGATGAAGGGCATAAATACAGCCTCTTGATGAAAAAATTTTTATTTTTTCCTGTCAAAAACACCCTTACACAATACGAAACGCTGAGAGGCATTTTTACAGTCCCCTGAGGAAAATTTTTTTATTTTTTCGGTTAATTGAATACTTAAAAGCAAAAAAACACTCACCTATTCCAGGTGAATGCCTTATCAAAATTTCCTTATTTTGTTGTCTGTAACGCTTATCCAGATATGCCTGCATATCTGCTAAAATATAATTGCCAGCAATTATATTTTCACGTGGGTATGGGGACGTAATCCCAATCAAGGTCTGCTACTCGTAAGTAATACAAAATTGTCAAAATGACAATACTGTAATACACGGGTGGATCTTGCTCTGGTGTTTCTTTCTCTTGAAAAGTAGCAAATAGTGTTTGGATACTATTCTGAAATTCTGTGATGGTCATGGGCACTGCGATTCTCTTTTCTTTTAAGTATGCCCTTTATTAGATGAATGGTTTCCATTTCATTTTCCTTTATGATGATAAAGAAATTTTTATAAATTCCTTTTCAAAATCTTTTTTTACTTTCTAAACGTATATACTCACCTTGATTCAAACAATTTAACAATTGCCTTATCACCAGACAGTTTTGCTACCAAAACATAACTAAAATAATTTGAATTATGTAGTAACTTTCCTAGATCCAAGTGACACAAAAACAGCAAAGATATCTGAAATTGTAGCCTCCGGTGTTTATCACCAATAAAATACCTATCTCCTGAACTACCGAGGTATTTCGGTTGGAAAATATGGTAACAAAGCAGCAACTATATCATTATGTTTTGAGCCATTAAGAAGGCTGATTACAGTAGTACAATATGATGAGTTATCAATATTGAAATATTGACCAATTGACTTCGCTATTCCTTTTTCGTTAAATACCTTGATAACATCTGCATAATTTTGTTCAGATAATATTTTTTGAAACTTTTCCGTTTCATTGGAACTAACTTGCTCATAATTAATAGATTTGAATGCAGTTTCTAAGCTTGCTTTGGCTTTTTCACTGTTTTGTTTTGATATATCTACACAAGAAAGTTTGTACTTTATCTGAGCAACAACACTTTGGCAAATTTGTGATTCTATTTGGTGTGAAAACCTCGTATGAATAACATATTTTTTGATTTCTTCAAAAGTTGTATTGGCTTCTTTCCCCATGTGTTCTGCCATGAGACGAATAAGCTCTTCGGTAATAAATAAGTTTTCAACTTCTGCAACATTAAGAGTAAATATATTATTCTCTTTATACTTTTCTATCTCATAATCCGAACGATAATCTCTATCAATAATTCCATATACTTTGCAATTATGGAGAGAAGGATTATTATTAAACACTTTTGTTCTTTCAATAACCTGTGAACAACTTCCACATGGGATTATATGATAAGAAGGATATAAAGCACCATATAATTGTACGTCAAAACTATTTTTTTCTCCTTCAACAAAAAGCACATTATTTCTATTTCCGAGAATATCCAATAATAATTTTTCTGGTAAATCGTTATCTTCTATTTTCTTAAATTTCCAGTGCTCGCCATCATAATCTTGAATCCATATTTTATCTGCATTTCCATGCATTGCAGCAAATTGCGTATCATGTGTGATATAAATAAAAAGACAATCCTGACGATGTTTCTCAAGAGACTTCCAGAGTCGATTCATAATAGAGCGATGTAAGTGTATTTCTGGCTCGTCAATTATCAGAATTTTATTTTTAGGAACACAAAGTACTTGAGATGCCAAATAAAGAACTGAACGTTCCCCATCACTCATTTGATTGGCTGAATATCTCATTTCTTTGCCGTTTTTTTGCAAGAATGCATAAAATTTTGAATCCTCTATTAGCAAATCACGATGTGGAAAAACATCATTCCAAATATACGAAAGCTTATCTATTGAAGTTACTGGGGTATGAGGCTTTTCATTATTTGTCTCTTCCGCCTTTTTACATTGATTTACGAAATTATCATTTTCATTATTTTTTAACGCTATTAAGGCAGCAAGTACATCCTCAAAGTCATCCATTAGCTTTGTTGTGTATGATTTTCCCCATTCCCACCGATATCCTTTACCATTTTTTGATTTTCTTCAGCAGTACCCCAGAAAACAATATCTTCAGCCTGAGAATAGCTTTTTAGAGTGATATTCTCATTAAAATTTAAGTTTCGTTGCGCTCCTATGCGATGTATATTTTCCAAATCTTGTTGTTCTATCCACGCACCAAGCTTACTTTTTCCTGCTCCATTTGCACCAATAATAACTAATGCGTTAGAATCTGTTTCGCATTGTTTGGGATTTAAGCGCTCGTCTGGTAAATTATATATGAAACTCATATTATTCTTCAAACCTTCCTATTTTATTATTTTTCGCTTTGTAGCATGTTAACCTTGATTAAATAATCACTATATTCCTCTTTAATTATTTGAATTTGATCCATATGATCCTTTGCCCTCAGCAACCATGCTAACAACGGATGCTGTATTTCCATAATATCCAGCTGCCTTTACTAAAGATCCGGATGTTTTAAACAAACCATGCATACAAAAAATTTGTCTTTCCAACATCATTCATACCAAAAAGAACATTTTTATTAGTCAAATCTATTGATATATCCTCAAAATTTCTAAAGTTTTTTATTATTACCGAATTAAATTTCATAAAATTACACCTCACGTGCTATTGGAAATATATACATATTATATCATGAAATATGGCTATTACCAAGGAAACCTGATTTCCTGTGAAAATGAAAAAATAATTTTTTAATATTACCAATCCATTAAATCTTTATAAATCCATTGCATAATCCACTTCTTCTGTGTATACTATAAATAGTAGATGGGCTATATGCCTATCATGTGGACTGACACATAAAATCCGAAATTCTTTCCGGACTTCGGGTGCCGGACAGTTGGCTGGCAACGGAAAAACCAGTTTTCTTATCGGACTTCGGGTGCCGATCAGTTGGCGGACAACAGAAAAATCAGTCATAAAAGGAAGGTGTCATCTGCTACGGCAGAAGAACCTTCCTTTTAAATTTATCCAAAATACCAATATACAAGGGACTTTAACATTATGACTAAAAAACAGGCTATTGCTATCATCACAAAATGCGCAAAACAATATCAGCAATATTTAGAGCATAACCAGATTGTTTTTGTCTATCGTGACGAATACAATCATTCGCACCATACAGTTGTCAAATTTCATTCGCATAATTTTCTTCATTTTACCGGAGTTGTTCCAAGAACAGGACTTAATGCGAATGGTTTCTATCGCGCTACCTTAAACAGTCGATTAAGCGAAAAGGATTTTTCATTTAAAAATAATCATACAACAGAATTAAAACTTCAAGTATTGAGTACCATAATGAGTATAGATGCGAAAGCTCGTATGATAGGTAATTACATCGGTCCGCATCTTGAGCTATATACAGAAAAGGTTACCGGCACAACATCTGCCTGCCTCGGTCTGATTCAAGGTAAAGATTGTTATATTCCAAACAGTGTATTAAGTGAAGATATACGTTCGATCGTTCCTAAACCACCTGGAAAGATATATGCCATATTCAAAAAAGATATTAATTCACCACTGTATACTCAGCTTACATACAAAGCAAAAAATATAACTATTACAAAGAAATGTCTCCCAGAAGAACTCCTTAGTGAAATTGATCCTTCCCTTTTCGAAAACTAAAGTGATAGATTTGCTCTTTAATGAATACATTTTTGTGAATTGTCGACTCCGTTGCCATCATACATAACACATCAAAATGCATTTTCTCCATGTAAATAAGACGCGAGATTTTCTCCCACGCCTTTACATTATTATTTCAGCTATTCCGATCCGATCTTCCAAAGGTATAAATAAGGTGTAAATTATTTGTTTCTATCTAGAAAATCCTACAAAATCAAGTCTTTCTCGCCATACTTTAAACGTTGCCGTGGCAGATGAAAAGTACTTTTATCATGTGTTTCAACCTCCATATTTTGCTCGATTTTGCCAAGAAATGCCGTATTTCCAAGGATTTGAGCATTTTCATGTTTTCATACTCTCCTAGCGTATCTTAGCAAGATTTTGCATATCTTTTCCTTTGAGTGTGGGAAAAGTGTGGGAAATTCAACTGATTTTCCCACAGTTAGTCTGCCATGGATGAAATCCCTTAAAAATGCCTAAAACACTAGGCATTGACTAACTTCAGTTTCTGTAATTCTTCCTTCGCATCTTCAAATCTTACATGAGTATATGTGTTAAGAGTAACACTAATATCCGCATGTCCCATCAGATACTGTAATGACTTTGGATTGATTCCTATCTTTGCCATGTTACTGCAGTAAGTATGACGGCATACATGTGGCATCACTTTTGGCATCTGGATTCGATAAATCTTATTGTATTTTTCACGAATATACTGAAAATACTTCTGCCAGTGAGTGCTACCATAGGTTTTCCATTCTTATCCAAATATAAGAAACCTGCTTTCCCATCCACGATCGGTTCCACTTTGGGTTTCTTCCTGTTTTCCAAAATGGTTTTAAAGCATTCATAAACCTCATTGGTCATGGGAAGAACTCTGATTCCTGATGTGGATTTGGTATCTTCAATGATGTACTTCATTCCCGAAGTGCGAAGTAATTGATGATCAATATTGATGGTCCGCTCTCTCATATTGATATCAGATATCGTCAATCCACAGAACTCAGAGATCCTCATACCGGTTTTGAAAAGAATGTATATTGCCTCATAATATCTTGAGAAATGCTTATCATTCTTCACAAACTCCAGGAACTGCCTTTCCTGCTTTCTGGTAAGAGCTTCTCTCGTTTCTGAATCATTTACCAGAACCGTAGCAAGTTCAAAGGCAAATGGATTCTTATCTAAGATATCATCTTCCAAAGCCATCTGAAATGCAGGTCTTACCACACCACGAATGGTATGAATGGTACTGTATTTCTTACCATTTTCCTGCAACTCGATTAGCCACAGTTTAGCATCAGAAATACGAATCTCATCAATAAATCTTTCTCCAAACGGGTCCTTTTTCAAGGTATTTATCACTGTCTTATAACCAGCCCTGGTACTTTCACGTACCCCCTGCTTTTGCTTGATGTAACGCTCAACCAATTCATTTACTGTCATCTTAGGGCAATTCGGTTTCCCCAAGAGCTGTTTCTTCAGAATCTCTTCTTCCATTGTTCTCAGCGCAACACAGTCTCTCTTTCCTGCAGGCAGCTTATCTGTCGGTTCTAACTTCCAGCTGTAAACATCCTTTCGTTTTCCGTTTTCTAAATAACTATATCTATAACGACCATCCTTGCATTGGCTCTCTCGATCGCGTAATACACGTTTTTTATTATCACGTCTCTTCTGACTCATATGTGCTAACCTCCTAAATTTAAAAGAGCCTCTGCCATAGCACACAGTTAGTATATCATGAAGAGGCTCTTTGCGTAATCCCTTAAATTGCTGATGTTTTATCCAAAAATGACTCGAATTTTTTCCTCTTAATTTGGACACGATTGCCGTTATAAAGAATAAAATCAGCACCTTCGTGGTCAGCCACAATCTGACGCAATTTCTTCTGCCGGATTCCAAAGTAATCAGCAGCCTGTTCTATACTTAATGAATATTTTTCAAAAATCGGTGTTTCATAATTACGATTCAAATGTATCTCCTTCACTTCCTTATTATGTTCTATTCCCCTTTGGCAACTGGCAGGCAGGCAAGGTATCCGGGAATTCTTGCCAACCTGACCAGTTCCTTTGCCAAACTCACTTCTTAAGACAAACTGTTTTCTTGGAATTTTCGAACCCATAATCCAGTTCGTCTTCTAATTTTTTTCTTGCATCTCGCATGGTTCGATCTGAGATTTTAAGTTTCTTGCCCTCTGCATCCAAATCTGCCACGTACATAAGATTTTTTGTTGTCAGGATTTGTCTTATCAATTTCATTGCCTGCTCCAACTTTGTCTCCTTCTGCTTTCCAGCTTTTCCTGACATCAATTCCTGCTCGGTGATTTCATATTCACCAATCTACTCCAACTTACTGTTTTCCAATGTAAATGCGACTGGTGTAGGTTTTGGTGCCAATGAACTTTTGGTTTGAATCACTACTCGCACATCCCTTTCGCTTTCTTTCTCCACTTTTCCGACTAACAAAATGCTTCTTACTGCAGCTGAAATATCTACTGATCCAAGACCTCTATAATTAGCATGTGTTCCGGCATTCTTATTCAAGTGTCCAATCAGAACAATTGCCGCACCGGTTCGTTCTGCCACTCCCCCTAGATATCGAAACAATGGACGAATCTCATTTGCTCTGTTCATATCCACATCCGGTCCAAGATAAGCCTGAAGTGGATCCATAATTAGAAGCTTTACATTGTTCTGCTTAATTGCCAGTTCCAATCTCGGATCAGTAAGAGACAGCATCGCATCATCTTCTACAATGACACGCACACGTTCCATATCTGCTCCACATTGCATCAGCCTCGGTTTGATCGTATCTCCAATTCCATCTTCTGCAGTCTGGTAAAACACATTGAAAGAATCTATCGGGAGCTCGTTGGGCAGTTCCTTTCGGTTGGTACATGCTGCAGCCAGATGCATGGCAAGCCATGTTTTTCCCTGTCCCGGATCACCCTGAATCAAAGTAACCTTTCCAAACGGAATAAATGGATACCATAACCACTCCACTATCGTCTCTCTAATCTCTGTCATCTTTCTGACTGGAATCATTTTTTCACCGGAACCCCGAAGTTCCACATCCGATATGTAGTACTTTTCGCCCGGATCATCACTTCGATTCACCAGCACTTCATTCCAATCTTTCTTACTTAGCACTAATTGGTTCACTGTATATCGTGATGGAATCGCATCAAATAACTTTGCACATGCTTCATGTCCTGCTTTATCATTATCCAGACAGAGAATAATCTGTTCCACTTCAGATCGTTCAGAAAGAAAAGTCTTAAGTGCTTTCACACTGACTCCTCCCAGTGACAAATAATGATTCTCATGCCAGTACTTTGGATATAATGTAATAAAAGACAGTAGATCAATGGGTGATTCGAATACATACAACTTTCTCGCTAATCTTTTTCTTTGCTTATCTTCCTCCCAGAATGCTACGCTTTTAAAACCATATTCCTTTTGCGAACCTGATACGTCTCCACGTAATTGTTCTTCTCTTGCATTTCTCCAGCTGGCGTATCGTGGATTACCTTCGGAGTCTCTACCAACAAAAACAACTCTTTGATTGTCTTTCGCCTGATAAATATCTCCTCGCTTGATAAATTCACTCACAATATCTTTATCCAGTTTTCGCTGATCAACCAGATACTCCATAATGTTATCTTGATTCTCATCTGCTTCAGGAAGCACCATCTCCTTTGTGGGGATGGGGTCTGCTACTGCATGGCCACCATCCTCCACATAGGAAACTGTCCTTTTCTCAGAAATAGAGGTTTGCAAACCATCCCAGTAACTCCTTTACCGCATCTGGAAAACTCAAATCATAAAACTCCATCATAAAATCAACCGGCCAACCACCTTTGCCCTGACTGTGCCGATACCATTTATTAACACAAATGGTCACACTATCATGCTTTTCCCAACGATATTCTCTGCCTGCTTTCTTGAAGCGTTCTCCTCTTGCAGAAAGAAATCGAACCAGATTCACTTCGTTGGCTCTTGTAATCTGATCCTCCGTATATTTTTCCAACGCATCACCTTCTCGCTATAGTTCCATACCACGATTCCGTTTCTTTGGTTTCGCAGCTTCTCTTTGTTTTACTTCTACTTGTTTTTTCTCAAGTGCTTCTAAAACAGATCTCTCATTTATATCATCCAAAACAGATTCAATGTTTTTCTGTATTTTCTGATATGTTTTCAGTTCTCTGAATAAAGCATCTTTCTCTGCTTTCAATGCAGCTATCTCACCGGGTAAAACAGATCTATCATATTCCCACTTATGAACCGGAACCTTTCCATCATCATTTCGATTTTCCTGCAACACTCGCCTAGCACGATAATATCGATTCAGCTCTGACTTATGTTCCTCTTTGTATTTCTCCTTAAACCATTTCTTCTGATTCAGCTCATCATATATCGGCTGCATTTTCTGATATTCATTCCAGGCACGGATTCCTTCTTTTGCTAAAGACAGCGTTGTTGCCTTGTCCTCGATTCCTTTCTTTTTCTCCCGAATTAATTTTTCTAATGATTGCATCCTCGCTGTCAGTTCATCCGGAGTCTCAATGT
>DATCYL010000053.1:0-4616 GCA_036570305.1 Lachnospiraceae bacterium | reverse complement strand
GTATGTCCCGTCTTTAGCGCCCTAAGAATGGGAATAGAATCTGCCAAACCTCCATCCAGATAATAATCTTTTTCTATTCGAACCATAGGACTTGCCAGAGGAATACTACTGGATGCCCGACAATAATCCATCAGTTTTTCTTTATCCTCTTTTTCAACAAAGTACTCCGCTTTTCCTGTTTTGCAGTTTGTAGCCACAATCTCACACTCTGTTTGACTATTAAAATAAGTTTCATAATCGAATGGATAAATCTCATTTGGATATCGGTCAAAAAGCATTTCCATATCAAATAAACTATGAGTCTTAATTGCCTGTTTTAAATCAAAATACTTATTTTCTCCATTTTCGGGAATCATACACTGTCTGCTTCTTCCTATCTGCTTGGAGACATAGTCCACAGCATTGCAGGCACCTGCCGAAACACCGACCACATAAGGAAAATAAATATTTTCCTCCATCAAATAATCCAAAACTCCGGCGGTAAAAACTCCTCTGGTTCCTCCGCCCTCTAATACAATACCCGCTTTTTTATTTTTTATCATAATTACCCCTCTTTTCTTTACTTCCATCTTTTAACGTTCGTCAAAGGCTGTATATTCTTCATCCTCTTTTACGCACCTGTATGCAGGACGAATGATTTTATCCGTATTAATCAACTCTTCCATACGGTGAGCAGACCATCCTACTATTCTTGCTATGGCAAACATAGGCGTATACATTTCCATAGGCAAATCCAACATAGAATAGACAAAACCGCTGTAAAAATCCACATTGGCACTTACACCCTTATAGATTTTTCGCTCCCTTGCAATAACTTTTGGTGCCAATTTTTCCACCATACTGTAAAGTTTAAATTCTTCCAACCTATCTTTTGCCTCTGCCAGCCTCTCCACAAATCCTTTAAAAATATTTGCTCTGGGATCTGATATAGAATAAACGGCATGTCCCATTCCATAAATTAGACCTCTTTTATCAAATGCCTCTTTATGTAAAAGTTTCACCAGATATTCCTCTACCTGACTCTCATCGCTGATATCCGCAACATGTTTCTTTAAGTCTTCAAACATAGTCACTACTTTAATATTGGCACCGCCGTGCTTTGGACCCTTTAAGGAACCTAGAGCCGCAGCAATGGCAGAATAAGTATCTGTCCCTGAAGAAGATACTACATGAGTCGTAAAAGTAGAGTTATTTCCACCTCCATGCTCCATATGAAGCACCAAAGCCAAGTCTAAAATCATAGCCTCTAAGTAGCTGTATTTTTTATCCGGTCTTAGCATACGAAGAATATTCTCAGCCGTCGACAAGCCCTTTTTAGGATAATGAATATAGAGGCTCTTGCCTGCATTATAATGGTTGTGTGCCTGGTAACCATATACTGACAACATAGGAAAAACAGCAATCAGCTTTAGACACTGACGAAGCACATTTGATAGACTTACATCATCCGGTTCTTTATCAAAAGAATACAGGGTAAGAACACTTCGCGATAGAGAATTCATCATATCCTTGCTAGGCGCCTTCATAATGACATCCCGCACAAACTCTGTTGGAAGATTTCTGTGTAGGTCCAGAAGTTTTATGAACTTTTCCAATTGATCACTTGTAGGCAGTTTTCCAAAAATCAAAAGATAGGTCATCTCTTCAAAACCAAATCGTTTATCCTTTAAAAAACCCTGGGTTAAATCCTGAATATTATATCCTCTGTAATAAAGCTGCCCATCACAGGGGATACTCTTTCCCCCTTCCTCTTTATATGCAATGATATTGGAAATCTGTGTAAGCCCTGCCAATACCCCTTTTCCGTTCAAGTCACGCAATCCGCGTTTTACCTCATACTTGTCATAAAGAGAAAGATCCATCCTACTGTTTTCTACACAAATATCTTTTAATTCTTCTATTTGTGGTAAAATCTGATGCTTTGTTGTCATAAATTACCTCCTTACATCCTAAAACTTACCTCCTGCGACTTACGGCTCATCTCTTCTCTACTTAGCAAAAGAAATGTATTTTATCCCTATTTTCAAGAATATGCTCTATTATAACAGAAAAACTTATATCCTTACAAGTTTTCCACCTGGCTTACTAATGCTAATTGCCTTTCTCTCCCATTTTTGCTAATATTATAGAAGGATTTGTCAAAGGAGTATATTTTATGATAAAAGATAAGACCATCGATTTGTGTGATGCCTACTGCATCCATGAGGATTTAATAAAAAAACAGACTCTGCCTCCTGATAATACTGTCTCTAAAATAGCCGGTCTTTTTAAAGTATTCGGGGATCAGACCCGAGTTCGGATTTTATACAGTCTCTCTCAGGAGGAGCTTTGTGTCTGTGATATTGCAGAAATTTTGCATATGACTCAAAGTGCTATTTCTCATCAGTTGCGCACTTTAAAACAAAATCAACTTGTCAAATCAAGAAGAGACGGAAAGACTGTCTACTATAGTCTGGCTGACTCTCATGTAAAGACTATACTCAATCAAGGCATGGAACATGTCGAGGAAATTCATTCTTAAAATTTTCTCTGTTTTGCTTTACAAAATTAAAAATAATAGCAAAAAGGGCTTCGAGATTTTTCTCCCAGCCCTTTTTTTCATCTAACAAAGTTTATTTTTATACAAAATCCATTTAAAGAATCGTCTGTTTATAAGTCGCCAAAAACTCTCTCATTTTCGTCATAGCCATTTCCAAATCTTCCAGCTTGGGCAAATAAACAATACGAAAATGATCCGGTTCTCCCCAATTAAATCCCTTTCCGCCTACCAACAGAACTTTCTTTTGACGCAAGAAATCCAAAACAAACTGTTCATCGCTGACAATTCCGAATCTCTTTACATCTATTTTAGGAAAAATATAAAAAGCCGCCTTAGGTTTTACTGCAGATAACCCAGGGATATCATTTAGAGCATTGTAGATATAATCTCTTTGCTTAGTAATTCTTCCTTCCGGTCCTAAAAGTTCATTGACACTTTGATAGCCACCAAGGGCAGTCTGCACAATAGACTGGGCAGGAACATTGGAACAAAGGCGCATAGAAGATAACATATTAATCCCTTCAATATAGCCTTTTGCCTTACTTTTATCTCCGCTTAGACACATCCAACCAATTCTAAAACCGGCAATCATATGGGATTTTGACAATCCATTCATAGTAATACAAAACAAATCCGGAGCCAGTGATGCAATCGACACATGCTTTTGACCATCCAAAACCAATCTGTCATAAATCTCGTCTGCAAAAATAATCAATTGATGTTCTCTCGCCACTTCTACAATCTCTTCTAAAATTTCTCTAGGATAAAGAGCTCCTGTAGGATTGTTAGGATTGATTACTACGATTGCCTTAGTTTTATCTGTAATCTTTTTTCTAATATCTGCAATATCAGGATTCCAATCAGACTGCTCATCACAAATATAATGCACAGGTTTTCCACCGGCTAAATTTGCGCATGCCGTCCACAGAGGATAATCAGGAGATGGAATAAGAATCTCGTCCCCATCGTTTAAAAGCCCCTGCATACATAAGTTAATCAATTCACTTACACCGTTTCCTGTAAAGATATCATTCATACCCACATTGGGAATATTTTTTAACTGGGCATACTGCATAATCGCTTTTCTGGCTGCAAAAACTCCTTTAGAGTCTGAATAACCTTCCGCATCTCTTACATTGGCAATAAAATCATCTACCACCTCGTCCGGTGCACTAAACTGAAACGGTGCAGGATTTCCTATATTCAACTTTAAAATCTTTTTTCCGTTTTCAATCATGCGATTTGCTTCATCAATAACCGGTCCGCGTATATCATAACACACATTTTCCAACTTGCTGGATTTTTCAAATATTCTCATAATTCCTCCTACTTAAGCATCTTTTTCAGCTCATCCATAAAGGTATTTACATCCTTAAATTCCCTATAAACAGAAGCAAATCTTACATAGGCTACCGCTTCTAAATCTTTTAGTTTATCCATTACCAGCTCGCCTATTTCGCTACTCGGGATTTCTCTTTCTCCACGATTAAAAATCGCCGTTTCCACCTGATCAATCAAACTTTCCATCTGTTCTACGGAAATAGGTCGCTTATAGCAGGCTCGCAAAACTCCTGCCTCTATCTTAGAACGGTCATATTGCTCTCTATTTTGATCTTTTTTTATTACAATCATGGGAATCGTTTCCACTTTCTCATACGAAGTAAAACGTTTCCCACATTCATCACACAGTCTTCTTCGACGAATAGCACTATTGTCATCTACCGGTCTGGAGTCAACAACTCTTGTATTTTCATGATTACAAAACGGGCATTTCATCCTATCTTTTCCCTCCACTTTTGCATTATTTAGAAATTATAATACTTTTGCAGATACACGTCAACATTATGTCAAGCAAGGTATTTATCCCTTATCTTCCTTTCTCTTAAAATTTATGTTCTTAAATTTAATAACTTTTTCGATAAGTAGGGAAGACAAACTTTTTATTCATCGTTTATTATTAGAGATTTTTTCTCATGTCTGTTGAATTTTATTTTTTCTCCCTATATAATAAAAACAGTGAACTATTAACTACCATTACCAAAGGAGTATAGCATGTTATTACAATTTACATTTTCTA
>DATCYL010000052.1:0-4401 GCA_036570305.1 Lachnospiraceae bacterium | reverse complement strand
AGCATTAATAAAAAGAGTGCTGCCACATAGTATGGAGGCGGAACAGTCAGTTATCGGTTCCATGCTTATGGGAAGAGAGGCGATTTTAACAGCTTCAGAAATATTGATTGCGGATGACTTTTACCAAAGGCAGCATGGAATTATTTTTGAAGCAATTTTAAAGCTTTTTAATAAGGAAAAGGCTGTAGATATTATTACCTTAAAAGATGCTCTTATATCGGAGGGGGCTCCGGCAGAAATTACCAGTATGGAATTTATCAGGGACTTGTTAACGGTAGTTCCGACTTCTGCCAATGTAAAATATTATGCTAATATTGTAAAACAAAAGGCTGTACTTAGAAATTTGATAAAGATTAACGAGGAAATTTCCAACGAATGTTATATGAATAAAGACAATGTGGAGGAAATTTTAGAGACGACGGAGAAGCGTATTTTTGAACTTTTACAACAAAGGACAAGTGGAGAGTATGTTCCGATTCGTCAGGTAGTTTTAAATGCTTTGGAAAAGATTGAAAAAGCGTCAAAAAATACGGGGAATGTTACCGGTATGGCAACCGGATTTTTGGATTTGGATTTTAGAACTTCAGGATTTCAGCCTTCTGACCTTATTTTGGTGGCGGCAAGACCCTCTATGGGAAAAACTGCTTTTGTATTAAATATTGCTTCTTATATGGCTTTTAGGAGTAATCGTACAGTAGCTATATTTAGTTTGGAGATGTCGAAAGAGCAGCTGGTAAACAGGATGTTTTCTTTGGAATCTAAAGTTGATGCGCAGAATTTAAGAAATGGAAACTTAAATGATGAGGACTGGGCAAAGCTAATCGAAGGAGCGGGAATTATCGGGAATTCCCATCTTATTATTGATGATACACCGGGTATTTCTATTTCAGAACTTCGTTCTAAGTGTAGAAAATATAAACTGGAGCAAAATCTGGATATTATTATTATTGACTACCTGCAATTAATGACGGGAAGCGGAAAGAACGAATCCAGACAGCAGGAAATCTCAGATATTTCCAGATCTTTAAAATCTCTGGCAAGAGAGATTAATGTACCGGTAGTGGCATTGTCTCAGCTAAGTCGAGCAGTGGAGCAAAGACCTGATCATCGTCCTATGTTGTCGGATCTTCGTGAGTCCGGAGCTATCGAACAGGATGCCGATGTAGTTATGTTTTTGTACAGAGATGATTATTATAATAAAGACTCTGAAAATAAAAATATTGCAGAGGTAATTATTGCTAAGCAAAGAAACGGTCCCATAGGGACGGTAAATCTTGTATGGTTACCTCAATATACACAGTTTGCAAATGCCCAAAGAGACTAGTGATAGTAAAAAAGGACAAATAAGTATGGTCTAACCGGAGTAAGTAAAAACTTGCGAAAACCCAGTAAAATCAAGGGTTTCGCAAGTTTTTGTACTTGATTTAGTACTTGTTTTTTTGTAAATCCTAGGGTAGAATAAAGACAAATAAAAGAGAGTTATTTGTTTTTAAAATCAAGGAGGTATTTTATTATGGCATACGTAATTTCAGACGAATGTGTAAGTTGTGGAACTTGTGAGGGAGAATGTCCTGTAAGCGCTATCAGTGAGGGTGATTCTCAATACGTAATTAATGCAGATGAGTGCATCGATTGCGGTTCTTGTGCAGCTGTATGTCCTACAGATGCTATTTCTCCAAACTAAGATTGATTCTTACTAGAGAAAATTATAAAAAAGGAACTGTCTTTAAGGCAGTTCCTTTTTTGCGTTTTCTCTTGACTTTTTCATTGCTAATAGAATCGTTTTTCTGGCTTTAGCAGCCTCTTCTTTTGTAGAACTTGGCAAGTCACCAAGCGGATAGTCTAAATTCATGTTTTGATATTTTACAAGCCCCATAGTGTGATAGGGGAGGACATCTAATGCCTTGATATTTTTAAGGCTGCCTAAGAAATAACCAAGCGCAGTTAAGTCTTCTTTGGAATCAGTAATTGTGGGTACAAGCACATGACGAATCCAAACGGGAACTTGTCTTTTGTCCAGGTAGCGGGCAAAATTTAAAATTTCCTCGTTGGGATGTTTTGTAAGAGTTAGGTGTTTTGAAGAATCAATGTGCTTGATGTCCAAAAGAACTAAGTCTGTGTACTGTAAAAGTAAGTCTAACTTCTTTTTATAAGCAGTATTATTCTCATGGTAGGTAATACCGGAAGTATCAATACATGTATGAATTCCTTCCTTTTTTGCTGCCATGAAAAGTTCTGTAATAAAATCTATTTGTAAAAGCGGTTCGCCTCCGGTTACAGTAAGACCGCCCCTTTTATAAAAGGGACGGTTCTTATTATAGTTCCTTAGGATTTCCTCCACAGTGGTAGGAGTACCGATACCTGTCTCCCAGGTATCCGGATTATGGCAGTATTGGCATCTCATAGGACAACCCTGCATAAAAACAACATAACGAATACCCGGACCATCTACGGTACCGAAACTCTCTTGCGAATGAATATATCCTTTTGTCATAAAATTAGATTTCGCTGTGGAATGTTCTTGAAATAACTTCGTCCTGCTGCGCTTTTGTTAATTTAACGAAGTTTACAGCGTATCCGCTTACACGTACTGTAAGCTGTGGGTAGTTTTCAGGATGAGCCTGTGCATCTAACAAGGTTTCTTTTGTAAATACATTTACATTTAAGTGATGTCCGCCTTTTTCGGCATATCCATCCAATAAGTTTACTAAGTTATCTACTTGATTTTTTGTTACTTCCATTTTTATTCCTCCTAAAATATTAACGTGCACATGTGGTACAACCGATAGTTTCTACGATTTTTTCGATTTCATCGTTTTCTGTTCTTGTTAATTTTTCGGCTTGTACCTGATTATTAGTATCAACTTTGATATTTACATGTCCAGTGCCTTTTTCGACAGAATTGTCAAGCATGGAGATAATATCCTCGATTAGTTTTTCATTTGCCATTTAATCACCTGATTTCTTATGAATCGTACTCTGCTTCTGCCAATTCAATTTCTAAGTCGCCGGCAACTACCTGATCATCTTTTCCAAGAGCACCCGGAATGATAGAGAAGGTATTTGAAATACCGTCCTGTGCATCGCGGAAAGGTAATTTAGATACAGACGCCAAAGAAGCAACAGCTCCATGACTATCTCTGTGATGCATCGGGTTTGCTCCGGGAGCAAATGCCTGACCTGCTTTTCTTCCGTCCGGTGTAGAACCGGTTGCTTTTCCATAAACCACGTTAGATGTGATTGTAAGGATAGAAGTAGTAGGAATACCGCCGCGGTAGGTATGGTTTGCTTTGATGTGATTCATAAATGTATGAACGATTTCATTGGCAATATCATCTACACGGTCATCATCATTTCCGTATTTAGGAAAATCACCTTCTACCTCATAGTCGACAGCCAAACCGTTTTCATCACGGATTACTTTTACCTTTGCATATTTAATAGCAGATAAAGAATCGGCAACTACAGAGAGTCCGGCAATACCGGTTGCAAACCAACGAGTTACTTTTTTGTCATGAAGCGCCATCTGAATTTTCTCATAACAGTACTTGTCATGCATATAATGGATGATATTTAGAGAGTTTACATATACATTGGCAAGCCATTTCATCATAGCGTCATATTTGTGCATTACTTCATCAAAATCAAGATAATCAGAAGTAATCGGTCTAAATTCCGGACCTACCTGCTTTTTGCTTACCTCATCAACACCGCCGTTGATAGCGTAAAGTAAACATTTTGCAAGGTTTGCGCGAGCTCCGAAGAACTGCATTTCTTTACCTACTCTCATGGAAGATACACAACAAGCAATTGCATAATCATCTCCATGAGTTACACGCATTAAGTCGTCATTTTCGTACTGAATAGAAGAAGACTCGATAGAAGTTTTTGCACAGAATTTTTTAAACTCCATAGGAAGCTTTGTAGACCATAAAACAGTTAAGTTTGGTTCCGGAGCTGTTCCTAAGTTGCTTAAAGTATGCAGATAACGGAAGGAGCTTTTAGTTACAAGGTGACGTCCGTCAATACCCACACCTGCGATGGATTCTGTTACCCAAGTCGGATCTCCTGAGAAAAGTTCATTATATTCAGGAGTACGAGCGAATTTTACTAAACGAAGCTTCATAATAAAGTGGTCGATAAATTCCTGAATTTCTTCTTCTGTAAAGGTACCGTTAGCAAGATCGCGCTCTGCATAGATATCAATAAAGGTAGAGGTACGACCAAGAGACATAGCCGCTCCGTTTTGCTCCTTAACAGCAGCCAGATAACCAAAGTATAACCATTGAATTGCTTCTTTTACATTAGATGCAGGCTGTGAAATATCAAATCCGTAAATAGAACCTAATTTTTTCAAATCCTGCAATGCACGAATCTGTTCAGAAAGTTCTTCACGCTCGC
>DATCYL010000051.1:0-7193 GCA_036570305.1 Lachnospiraceae bacterium | reverse complement strand
TTGACAACAATAAATATCTATCAATGCAATCTTCTCATATTGCTGAGAGGATTGAGAAATTTGACAACAAACTATACCTGGAATTTGGTGGCAAACTTTTTGACGATTACCATGCCTCCAGAGTCTTACCCGGCTTTGAACCGGACAGTAAACTTCGTATGTTAATGCAGCTTGCTGACAAGGCAGAAATTATCATTGTAATCAGCGCAAAAGATATAGAAAAAAATAAAGTTCGAGGAGACTTAGGAATCACCTATGATTCTGATGTTTTGCGACTTCGGGATTCTTTTTTGGAAAAAGGCTTATTTGTCGGAAGCATTGTAATCACACAATTTTCCGGTCAAAATAGCGCTCTTTTGTTTAAAGAGAGACTTCAAAAAATGGGAATTAAGGTTTACACCCATTACAACATCGACGGTTATCCCGCAAACATTCCTCATATCGTAAGTGATGAGGGTTATGGAAAAAATGATTATATCGAAACACAAAGACCCCTTGTAGTCGTTACTGCACCCGGTCCCGGAAGCGGAAAGATGGCTACCTGCCTTTCGCAACTCTATCACGAGCACAAACGTGGCGTTCGTGCCGGTTATGCCAAATACGAAACCTTTCCTATCTGGAATATTCCTTTAAAACACCCTGTAAACCTTGCCTATGAAGCAGCGACTGCCGATTTAAATGACGTCAATATGATTGACCCCTTTCATTTAGAAGCCTATGGTCAAACAACGGTCAATTACAATAGAGATGTCGAGATTTTCCCTGTTTTAAATGCTATGTTTGAGAAAATCCTCGGAGAAAGTCCTTACAAATCTCCGACAGATATGGGTGTCAATATGGCCGGAAACTGTATTATTGATGATGAGGCCTGCAAAGAGGCATCAAATCAGGAAATTATTCGCAGATACTATCAAGCTTTAGACGGTATGCTGGACGGATCCAAACTCGAATCTGAAGTTTATAAAATTGAATTAATTATGGAACAGGCACACATCAGCCCTAAAAACCGCAAAGTGATTGCTGCCGCAAAGGAGCGTTCCGCCCAAACGCACGGTCCTGCCACTGCGATTGAGTTGGAGGACGGACGCCTTGTTACCGGAAAAACTTCCGATCTTTTAGGTGCTTCTGCCGCTGTTCTTTTAAACTCTTTAAAAGAATTGGCGGGTATTGATCACGAAATCGCCTTGATTGCACCCGAAGCTATCGAACCTATTCAAAAATTAAAAACCAGTTATCTGGGAAGCAATAACCCGAGACTACATACAGACGAAGTCTTAATTGCACTCTCTATCAGTGCACTCTCTTCTCCTTATGCCAAAAAAGCTCTGGAACAATTACCTAAACTAAAGGATTGTCAGGCTCATGCCTCTGTTATGCTTTCCAATGTTGACTTACGTACCTTTAAAAAATTGGGTGTACAGTTAACCTGTGAACCCATTTACGAAAACAAGCGAATCTTCAACTAAGTTTCCATAGATAGCATACAAATATCACCTATTGACCATGCTCAGCTAGTCACCATAACAAAAAAAGAAAAGCTTTTCTTTTAGTCAGAAAGCTTTTCTTTTTTGTTATTTTCATTTCTTAATACTATTACTATGTCTTGTCTTTACCTAAGTTTTCCAAAATCCTCTCTTGGCAGATATGCCTCCACAAAGATTCCATCTTCCCTATACTCTTCTTTTATCAATTTTCCTCTTTGCCTAAGTATTTGTATTTTCCCCGCTTGGTCATAAGAAAAAACTTGCTCTATATATACTTGTTCCTCCATGAGCCATTGTTGCAAAAGAACTTTGAAATCTTCCAATCCCTCCCCGGTTCTTGCAGAAATCTTTAAACTTTCATCTGCTCTTAAATCTTTGATGATGGTTTCCTTCTCTAACTTATCCTGTTTATTAAATAAGGTAATTATCTTTTGATTTTTTACCCCGAGTTTTTTTAGAGTTTCATAAACCGTATCAATCTGAAGATCCAACCAAGGATTAGAAGCATCCACTACATGAATAATATAGTCGGCAAAGCACACTTCTTCCAATGTAGAACGAAAAGCCTCAATCAAATGATGAGGAAGCTTTCGGATAAAGCCAACGGTATCTGTCAAAAGAATCTCCTGCTTATCCGGTAACACCAAAAGACGGGTCGTAGGGTCTAGAGTAGCAAAGAGTTTATCTTCCTCTAAGACACCGGCATCCGTTAAATGATTTAACAAAGTTGACTTACCTGCATTGGTATAACCTACAATGGCTGCATTCTTTTTACCTGCTCTCTTACTTCCACTTCGAATAAGGTCTCTGTGTCTCCTTACCTCTTCTAATTCCTCTCTAAGTTGGGCAAGACGATTTTTAATCAATCGCCTATCCATCTCCAGTTTTTTCTCTCCCGGTCCCCTGGTTCCGATTCCTCCTCCTAAACGAGACAAGGATCTGCCAAGTCCTATCAGATGTGCCTGACGGTACTTTAACTGTGCCAGTTCTACCTGAATTTTCCCCTCACTGGTTCTGGCTCTTTGGGCAAATATGTCCAAAATCACCATGGTTCTATCCATAACCTTACAATCTAGAGCTTCCTGCAAATTTTTTAGTTGTGCCGGTGAAAGTTCATCATCACAAACAATTCCCGTCGCCTCCAAATCCAAAATAAGCTCTGCAAGTTCTTCTATTTTGCCTTTTCCCACATAGGTAGCCGGATGAATAGCCTCTCGGTTTTGAACAATTTTTGCAAGAGAAATCGCCCCGGCAGTCTTTACCAATTCCTCCAGTTCCCCAAGAGAACGCATAGTCTCCTGTCTTGGGTCTGTCTCTACCCCCAATAAAATTACTCTTTCCTCTACCTGCTTATTTTCATATAATTCAGCCATACTTTACTCTTTTCTTCTCTATTCCTT
The DNA here is from genome assembly GCA_036570305.1 of Lachnospiraceae bacterium. Classification (GTDB taxonomy): domain Bacteria; phylum Bacillota; class Clostridia; order Lachnospirales; family Lachnospiraceae; genus JAQVHQ01. Next base: position 4,309 of record DATCYL010000051.1, on the reverse strand, counting down.
TATCGTGTTGACAAAAAAGCATTTTCTCTAAGGGCCTTTTCATCATTTGGATAAATTTGCAGATAATCCGCCATTGCTTTTTGCGCGTTTGCAAAATCATATTTTTTTTCGAAGACAACTACCTTGTTATAAAGAAGACTTTTCACTTCATTTCCCTGCCCCAAAGAAATTCCCTTTTCTATATTCTCTAAAGCAGAATCATAATTGCCTTCTTCCATATCGCATAGCGCCAAGCCGTTATAAACAAGTGCCCCCTCTTTATGTTCCGCTATATAGTCCTTATACATGGCACGGGCATTGGCAATATCCCCCATGGATATATAAACCTTTCCCAAAAGCAACATAGCATCCGCACTTCCCTTATTCATAGCTTCAATCAAATCAGCTTTTGCCAGCTCATATTCCTTTAATGCATAGTATACTTTGCCTCGATTGTAATAATCTTTAGCCTCCTCCACACTTAAAGAAAGTGCTTTATCTAAATAGGCTGTTCCGTCTATTTCCATGTTCTTTTCCATATAAGCCTCATAGATGGAAATGTACATATCATAATCCTTGGAATCCTTAACTGCCAGGTCAAAGTCTTTCTTTGCCCTCTCTAAGTTTCCCTCTTTAATTTCACAACGTCCTCGCAAATAATAATACTGCGCTTCCGGATACTTGTCTAAAATCTCTGTATAAACCTTGATTGCCTTTTCATTTTCACCATAAAGAGTTCTAACCAATGCAAGATAACACTGTACATCTTTTTCAAAAGCAGCACCTTCATTTTTAAGATTTAAAAGACTTCTGGAAAAAGCACTGATAGCGCCCTTATAATCGCCGGCTCTAAGAGCTGCTATACCAAGACCTCTGTAAGAAGCAGCCAAATCAGAATCCCCTTTCACCGCCTCTTTTAGGGTATCTTGTGCCTCTTTATACTTTCCTTTTTCCAACTGCTGCATTCCTTTTTCATAATAATCAATATCTTTGTGGCCTTTACATGCCGAAAGACATAAAACACCTATCAGGACTGCCATCCCTACAAATCTACGGGATTTTTTCAAAACGATCTCTCCTCTACTCTAAGGCAAGTTTCTCTTCTTTTATTACCTGTAAAACCGCCTCCACATGTTTTTGACACAAATCGTCACTTGCCGCTTCCACCATAACTCTGATTACCGGCTCTGTTCCGCTTTCCCTTACTAAAATACGGCCATCATCTCCCAGCTCTGTTTCCACGCTTTTTATTGCCGCCATCACCTTTGCATTTTCTCTTGCCTGTTTTTTATCCGCCACACGAATGTTTTTTAATAACTGTGGATAAATTGTCACCTCCGATGCAAGTGTATGCAAATCTTTTTTAGTGTTTAAGATTGCCTCCATCACCATTAATGAGGTCAAAATTCCATCACCTGTGCTTGCGTGCTTTGAAAAAATAATATGACCGGATTGTTCCCCACCTAAACAATGTCCATTGGCAAGCATATTTTCACTGACATACTTATCCCCCACATCAGTCTTTTCGTAGGAAATCCCCTCACGATCACAAGCTTTATAAAATCCCAAATTCGACATAATCGTAGTAACTATCGTATTATTATTAAGGTGATTTTTCTCTTTTAAATACTTACCACATACATATAAAATCAAATCTCCGTCAATTACACACCCCTCGTGGTCAACCGCAATACACCTATCCGCATCCCCATCATATGCAAATCCTACATCCAATTGATTGTCTTTTACATATTTTTGTAAAACATCAATATGAGTGGAACCACAGTTTAAATTAATATTAGTTCCATCCGGCTCACTATTAATTACATAGGTTTTAGCTCCTAAAGCATCAAATACACTCTTTGCAACAGAAGAAGCACTACCATTGGAACAATCAAGTCCCACCTTTATATTTTTATAAGAACGGGTCGGAATCGAAATCAAATGTCCGATATAGCGATTGCGTCCGGCTGCAAAATCTACAGTTCTACCGATGTTTTCTCGCTTTGCAAGAGGAAGTTCCTCCAGCTTACCATCAATATAAGCCTCAATCATAGCCTCTACCTGGGCTTCCATTTTTTGTCCATTTCCGTTAATAATCTTAATCCCATTATCATAGTAAGGATTGTGACTGGCAGAAATCATAATTCCACAATCAAAATTCTCTGTTCTTACCACATAAGATACACTGGGTGTTGTCGTAACATGAAGCAAATAGGCATCCGCACCTGATGCCGTAAGCCCGGAAGACAATGCATCCTCAAACATATAACTGCTTCGTCTGGTATCTTTTCCGATAACAATATGCGCTTTATGTTCTTGTCCAAAATACCAACCCAAAAAACGCCCTACCTTATAAGCGTGCTCCACCGTCAAATCTATATTTGCCTCTCCACGAAATCCGTCTGTTCCAAAATATTTTCCCATAACTTATCCCCACTTTCCAATCTATCACCCTTATCTACAAAGCACTTGGGTACTCTCCCCTTTGAGTCAAGTCTTTAAAGGCTTTACATACAAGTTCTCTATCCTCCTGATAGGTCACACCAAACCAGGTATCTTTGGTTGGTAAAACTGCCACCTGGGCTTCTTTTTTGCGAATCAGGTTATCTACCACAACCGGAAGCAGATATTCTCCTTTTGTTGCATCCTCTCCCAGATTACTCAAAAAATCTTTAAAGCCCTCTTCCAAAATTTCAAAAAATTCCGGCATAAATCCCCACATATTCATAGAAACCAGTGACTCAAGATCCAAGGCCTTTTCCTCGCCGGAGTCTAACAAAGCCACTGCACCATCCTGCACCTTTTGGATATTATGTGTTTCACAAATACCCTCCAATTCATTATCGGCATTCAAACTGCAAATCCCTCGAGTTACGCTCCCCTTATCGCTTAAGGTATTTCCAAGCACAAATCCCGCCATACAAATCGATAGTTTTCCATTTATATAGGTCTCTTCATTAACCAGAAAATCATGGGCCTTTTTATAAACACTCTTCCCGTAATAATCATCTGCATTAATCACTAAAAAAGGCTCTTTTACGCAGTCTTTACAAGCCAAAATTGCCTGTCCGGTTCCCCACGGCTTTGTCCTTCCTTCGGGAAGTACAAAGTCTTTAGGTAAATCATTCAACTCCTGAAAAACATACTCTACAGGAGCAAGCTTTTCTATTTTATCTCCCACCAAGGCTTTAAAATCAGTTTCCAAATCCTTGCGAATAATAAAAACCACCCTATTAAATCCCGCCTTTAGAGCATCATGGATAGAATATTCCATAATCATCTCTCCATTAGGACCTACCGGCGTTAATTGTTTAATACCTTTTCCAAAACGACTTCCAATACCCGCTGCCATAATTACCAGACTTGTACTCTTCATAGCCTCTTCTCCCATCCTTATTATGGATTTATTCCTGTAAATTACTAAGCTTTGCTGCCTGATCCGCTGCAATTAAGCTGTCAATTACCTCACTTAAATCTCCGTTTAAAATACTATCCAGCTTATGCAAAGTCAGTTTAATTCTATGATCTGTTACACGACCTTGAGGAAAATTATAAGTTCTGATTTTTTCCGAACGGTCTCCCGTTCCCACCTGACTCTTTCTCGCCTGTGCTTCTGCATCATTTCTCTTTTCCAGCTCCATATCATAAAGACGTGAACGTAATACTTTCAATGCTTTTTCTTTATTTTTTAACTGCGACTTCTCATCCTGACAAGAAATTACAATGCCCGTAGGAATATGAGTTAAACGAACCGCTGAATCTGTCGTATTTACCGACTGTCCACCATTTCCTGAGGAGCGAAATACATCAAATTTACAATCATTTAAATCTAACTGAAAATCAATTTCTTCCGCCTCCGGCATAATTGCTACGGTAATGGTAGAGGTATGGATACGCCCTCCGCTTTCTGTCTCCGGAACACGTTGTACCCTATGCACACCGCTTTCGTATTTTAATTTAGAATAAGCTCCATTTCCGTTAATCATAAAGGTTACTTCTTTAAAACCACCGATTCCATTTTCATTAAGGCTTAACATTTCTGTTTTCCAGCGATTTGCCTCGGCATATTTTACATACATACGATAGATTTCTGCTGCAAACAAAGCTGCCTCATCTCCGCCTGCTCCACCACGAATTTCCACGATAACATTTTTACTGTCGTTAGGGTCCTTTGGTAAAAGCAAAATTTTTATTTCATTTTCTAACCTTTCAATCTCTTTTTTGGCATCTGAGAGCTCTTCTTTTAGCATTTCTCTCATCTCATCATCTTTTTCTTCTTCCAGCATAGATAAACTATCTTCTACTGTCTCCTGAGCTTTCTTATAAC
>DATCYL010000050.1:0-7472 GCA_036570305.1 Lachnospiraceae bacterium | reverse complement strand
TTGTCACAGGAAGATACAAAGGGACAGCCTGAGCAGGAACAAAAGCAGGAATAAGTTTTATTAATGGAGAATAAAAGTGATAGTAGATGAAAGACTGATTGCCTATATTAATTCGCTAAATCAGGGAGAAAATCCTTTTTTGGATGCCTTGGAAAAGGAGGCAAGAGCCTCCTATGTGCCGATTATCCGTAAGGAAATGAAAAATTTTCTAAGGGTAATGTTAAAGATGCAGAATCCCAAAAAGATCCTTGAGATAGGGACGGCAATCGGTTTTTCTGCTTTATTTATGGCAGAACAGGTAAAAAAGGATTGTAAAATCACAACAATAGAAAATTATGATAAGAGGATTCCGATAGCACTTGAAAACTTTAAAAAGGCGAATAGGCAGGAACAAATTAAACTGATAGCAGGAGATGCCTTGGAAGTTTTAGAAAAGCTGGAGGATCCTTTTGATTTTATATTTTTAGATGCGGCTAAGGGGCAATATTGTTCTTATTTGCCCCATCTTTTGCGACTTTTGCCCGAGGGAGGAATTTTGGTATCAGACAATGTCCTTCAGGAGGGCGAACTTATGGAGTCGCATTTTATAGTAGAGAGAAGAAATAGAACCATCCATAAAAGAATGAGGGAATATCTCTATGAGATTACCCACAGTCAGGAATTATTCACATCGGTAATTCCCTTGGGAGATGGAGTTACAGTTAGTATAAGGAGATAAATTATGAGACATCCCGAATTACTGGTACCTGCCAGCAACCTTGAAGTCTTAAAGGTTGCGGTTATTTTTGGGGCAGATGCGGTATATATTGGCGGAGAGGCCTTTGGACTTAGAGCAAAAGCAAAAAACTTTACCTTAGAGGATATGAAAGAAGGAATTGCCTTTGCGCATAAACATAGTGTAAAAGTATATGTAACAGCAAACATTCTTGCTCACAATGGAGATTTAGGCGGGGTAAGAGAGTATTTTGAAGAGTTAAAAGAAGTAAATCCGGACGCTTTGATTATCGCAGACCCCGGTGTATTTATGATAGCTAAAGAAGTTTTACCGGATATGGAACTTCATATCAGTACTCAGGCAAACAATACAAATTTTGGTACTTATCTTTTTTGGCACCAGCTGGGAGCAAAAAGGGTAGTTTCTGCCCGAGAACTGTCTATAGAAGAAATCAAGAAGATTCGTCAGGAAATACCAAAAGATTTAGAGATTGAAACCTTTATTCATGGGGCTATGTGTATGGCTTATTCCGGACGCTGTCTGCTTAGCAATTATATGACAGGACGAGATGCCAACCAGGGGTCCTGTACGCATCCCTGCCGTTGGAAATATTCTGTGGTGGAGGAAAAAAGACCGGGAGAGTATCTGCCTGTTTATGAAAATGAGAGGGGAACTTATATCTTTAATTCTAAGGATTTGTGTATGATAGAGCATATTCCGGATTTAATAGATGCGGGAATTGACAGTTTAAAGATAGAGGGGCGTATGAAAACAGGCCTTTATGTGGCTACTGTGGCAAGAACCTATAGAAAAGCTTTGGACGACTATAAGAGGGATCCTAAGCTTTATGAGAAGAATATGCCATGGTATCAGGAGCAGATTTCTAATTGTACCTATAGACAGTTTACTACAGGATTTTTCTATGGAAAACCGGATGAGACAACACAGATTTATAATAGTAATACTTATGTTAAGGAATATACTTATCTGGGTGTAGTAGGAGAGAAAAATCCCGAGGGTCTTTACCAAATATCTCAGAGAAATAAATTTTCTCTAGGAGAAAAAATTGAGGTTATGAAGCCCAACGGTGATAATATTGAAGTCGAAGTAAAAGCTATATTTGACGAGAAAGGGCAGGCACAGGAGAGTGCTCCCCATCCCAAGCAGATTCTCTACATTGATTTAGGTATAGAATTAGAAGAATATGATATTTTACGCAGGGCGGAAATAGAGTAGACTTTCGTGAAAGTTTATGGAAGTTTATAGACATTTAATAGAATGAAAAAAGTAAATATAGTATGATGAATAGACAGAAAGTTTCTTTTCTGTCTATTTTTTGTTATGGCGACGAGCCGAGCACAGTCAGCTTGCTAGACTGTATTAGGCGACCGTTAATCAGTTGATAAAGCTTACAAAGCCCGCTTTATCGCTGTTATGGCGACGAGCCGAACATTGTCAGTAATTACCGGACTTCTTTCGGTAATATTCCCCATAAAAAGAAAATAAAATAAAGGAGAAAACTATGTTTACACGAGTATTGTCATCGACAGTAAGTGGAGTTTCGGTAGTAAATGTCTGGGTAGAGGTGGATGTAAGTGACGGTTTACCTGTTTTTTTAATGGTCGGCTATTTAAGTTCGCAGGTTAAAGAAGCACAAGATCGGGTTAGGACGGCTCTTAGAAATGCAGAGATTTCTATGCCTCCCAAGCGTATTACCATCAATATGGCTCCGGCGGATGTAAGAAAAGAAGGGGCAAGGTTTGACTTGCCTATTGCCATAGCTATTTTAGCTGCGTCGGGATTTTTGCCTAAGCAGGCAACAAAAGGAATTTTGATTTTGGGAGAATTGGGTTTGGATGGAAAAATATGCGACGTTAAGGGAGTATTACCAAGTGTGATTTATGCCAAAGAGTGTGGTTATGACTCTTGCATGGTGCCGGCATTAAACTATAAAGAAGCAAAGAGCGTGGAGGGGGTTAAGGTCATTGGTGTGTCAAATTTACAGGAGGCAATTGACTATTTTAAATTTGGGAAAATTCATGAGATAGATTCTCTAAAAGAGGAGCCAAGGGAGGAAGATAGCGAAGATTTTAGTGATATCTATGGGCAGGAATTAGTAAAAAGAGCGGCGGAAATTTCTGTAAGCGGTTTTCATAATCTTCTTTTGATTGGTCCGCCGGGCTCAGGAAAATCTATGTTGGCAAAGCGTATTTTAGGTTTGTTGCCCAAATTATCTTTAGAGGAGAGTATTGAAATTTCTAAGATATATAGTATTGCAGGATTATTACCAAAAGGAGGAGGACTAAAAAAACAAAGACCATTAAGAGCGCCTCATCATACGGTAAGTCCCCAGGCTTTGGCAGGTGGTGGGAGATTTCCGAGTCCGGGAGAGATTACACTGGCTCACAGGGGGATTTTATTTTTGGATGAAATGCCTGAATTTTCAAGAAAGAGTTTAGAAATCTTAAGGCAACCTATGGAGGAGCATAAAATAACGATTTCCAGAAGTCAGGGAAGTTATGAATTTCCGGCACATTTTTTACTGTTGGCGGCAATGAATCCCTGTCCTTGTGGCTTTTATCCGGATATGAATCGTTGTAGCTGCCAGGCGACACAAATAAATCAATATAAGAATAGAATCTCTCAGCCTCTCTTAGACAGGATCGATTTGTGTGTTGAGGCGGCAGCTATATCCTATGATGAAATAAAGTGGAGGGGAAAGAGTGGGGAGAGTTCAAAGATAATTCGAGAAAGAGTTTTTAAGGTGCATCAAATACAAAGAAAGCGTTATAAAAATCAAGGGATTTTTTTTAATGGAGAACTGGGACCAAAAGAGATTAAAGAATATTGTATGTTAAGTAAAGAGGCGGAAGGCTTGTTGGAGAAATCCTTTGAAAAGTTAAAATTAAGTGCCAGAGGGTATCATAGAATTTTAAAGGTGGCAAGAACGATTGCTGATATGGAAGAATCAGACATTATTGATGTTTCTCATATTCAGGAGGCTATTTGTTATAGAAGTATAGATAAAAAATATTGGAAGTAGAGGTTTTATGGAAGATAGAGTAAGAGAATATACCAGATTTGAGAAAGAATATCCGCAAAAATTGCAAACTATAGAAAAGCCTCCGGCAAGCATTTTTGTTATGGGTAAACTTCCTTCTGTCTATCAGCCCAGTGTAGCTATTGTGGGGGCGCGTTCTTGCAGTCCGTATGGAAAGATGGTAGCAAAAGATTTTGCTAAAAGTCTTGCAAGAGCAGGTGTGCAGATTATCAGCGGTATGGCACGAGGGATTGACGGTGCAGCTCATGAAGGAGCTTTAGAAGGAGGGGGAAAGACTTTTGCAGTACTGGGATGTGGAGTGGATGTATGCTATCCTAAAGAACATTACTCTTTATATAGAAGAATTTTAAACAGTGGCGGTGTTTTGTCGGAATTTCCTTGTAAAATGCCACCTCTTGCTAAAAACTTTCCAAGGAGAAACCGCATTATCAGTGGTTTGGCAGATTTGTTGCTCGTGGTAGAAGCAAAAGAAAAGAGTGGCTCTTTGATTACCGTAGATTTTGCTCTAGAGCAGGGGAAAATAGTGTATGCTGTGCCGGGGCGCCTTTATGACAGTCTAAGTAAGGGCTGTCATCAGTTAATTATGCAAGGGGCAGGGATTGCCTATGATGTGGATATTATTTTAGAAGAGCTAGGGATAAGGGGAGGAGACAGGCCGGAGAAGAGAAAGAAAAAGAACTTGGGACTTGCTAAGGAATTGGAATTGGTGTATAGTTGTTTAGATTTCGAATCTAAAAATATAGAAGTGATAAGTATGGAAACATCCTATGGACTGTCAAAATTGACAGGGTATTTGTTGGAACTTCAGCTTTTAGATTTGGTAGAAGAAGTAACTAAAAATCATTATATAAAAAAGTGAGTTCTAAAATTTGGAGGAAGATGTGGCAAAGTATTTTGTGGTGGTGGAGTCCCCGGCAAAAGTAAAAACAATTAAAAAGTTTTTGGGGAGTAATTATGAAGTTGCTGCGTCCAACGGGCATGTGAGGGATTTACCCAAAAGCCAGTTGGGAATTGATGTGGACAATGATTATGAACCTAAGTATATTACCATTCGTGGAAAAGGGGAACTCTTAGCCGGCTTAAGAAAAATGGCGAAAAAAGCAGATAAAGTCTATCTGGCAACTGACCCGGATCGCGAGGGAGAGGCAATTTCATGGCACCTGTCCAAGGCCTTAAAGTTGGATGAAAAGAAAGCCTATAGAATTTCTTTTAATGAAATTACAAAGACCGCTGTAAAGGCGTCTTTAAAAGAACCTAGAGAGATTGATATGGATTTGGTGGATGCACAACAGACCAGAAGAATCTTAGATAGGATGGTAGGATATGAAATCAGCCCGCTTTTGTGGAAGAAGGTAAAAAGGGGGCTAAGCGCAGGCCGTGTACAGTCAGTAGCTCTTAGAATCATTGGGGATAGAGAAGATGAAATCAATGCCTTTATTCCTGAGGAGTATTGGACCCTTGAGGCATTATTTTCATTGCAGGGAGAAAAGAAGCCTCTTCTTGCAAAATTTTATGGAAAAAATAAAAAGAAGATGGCACTTCATTCTAAAGAAGATGTGGAGGCGGTCCTACAAGATTTAAAAAAAGCGGAGTTTTCTATTGATGAGATTAAAAATGGAGAGAGGGTAAAAAAGGCACCTCTTCCGTTTACAACCAGCACCTTGCAGCAAGAGGCTGCTAAGGTTTTAAATTTTTCTACCCAAAAGACTATGAGAATTGCTCAACAACTGTATGAGGGTGTAGAGGTAAAAAAACAGGGAACGGTAGGTTTGATTTCTTATCTTAGAACTGACTCTACCCGTATTTCTGATGAAGCTATGCTATCGGCGGAGAGCTATATCAAAGAACAATACGGAGACGATTTTGTGGCAGGCGCAAAACTGAGTGCAAAAGGGAAAGGCAATATTCAGGATGCCCATGAGGCAATTCGACCAACGGACATTAGCCGTATTCCTGCTCTTATAAAAGAGTCTTTAAGTAGAGACCAGTTTCGTCTTTATCAACTAATATGGAAAAGATTTACTGCCAGCCAGATGACATCAGCGATTTATGAGACTATCAGTGTCAAAATCAAAGGTGGAGACTATTATTTTACTGTTTCGGCATCTAAGTTAAAGTTTCCGGGATTTATGTCGGTTTATAGCCAGGAAGAAGATAAGGAAGAGAGCAATCAGCTCCTTGGAAGCATCAGTAAAGAAACAAAACTTTCTCTAAAAGACATAGAGAGTAGCCAGCACTTTACTCAACCGCCGGCACATTATACGGAAGCATCGCTGGTCAAAACTTTAGAGGAATTAGGGATAGGAAGACCAAGTACCTATGCACCAACGATTACTACTATTATTTCCAGACGCTATGTAGCAAAAGAAAACAAAAATCTCTATATTACAGAATTGGGTGAGGTTGTAAATTCGATTATGAAACAGTCTTTCCCAAGTATTGTGGATGTGAATTTTACAGCAAATTTAGAGGACTTGTTGGATAAGGTAGAAGAAGGAAGTGTAAAATGGAAAACCCTGATTAGAAATTTTTACCCTGATTTAGATTTGGCAGTAAAAGCAGCAGAAGAAGAATTGGAAAAAGTGGAAATACAGGATGAGGTAACGGACATTATCTGTGAAGAATGTGGAAGAAATATGGTAATTAAGTACGGACCTCATGGAAAATTCTTAGCTTGTCCGGGCTTTCCCGAGTGTAGAAATACAAAACCTTATTTTGAAAAAATAGGAGTTGCCTGCCCTAAGTGCGGCAAAGAAGTAGTTATCAAAAAAACCAAAAAGGGAAGAAAGTATTTCGGATGTGAGAATAATCCGGATTGCGACTTTATGAGTTGGCAAAAACCATCTGCCAACAAATGTCCGGAATGTGGAACTTATATGGTAGAGAAGGGAAATAAGCTTCTTTGTGCCAATGAACAGTGTGGTTATGTAGAGAATAAAAAAGAGAATAAGTAATGAAAATGGTGTGTTTGGCAAAATCCCGGACATACCATTTTTATTATGGTGATAAGCCGTCAGGGTCAGCTTGCCAAACTGTGTTCGGAGACTGCTAATAGTTGATCAAGCTTGCAAAGTCTACCTTATCTTGTAAGTGCCTGGTAGGCTTAAGGGGAATTTAATTAAAGTTTTTAGGAGTGGTAATCTTTGGAGTGACAAAAGCTAAATAAAGAAAAATAAAATTATTCAGAAAATAACAAGAAGAAGTAAGAATAAAAAGAAATAATGTTGAAGTATGGGTATATTCATGATAAAATAAAAAAAATTCTAAAAATACTAACAATAGATACAAGAAGGGAGAGGAAACCATGAGTGTACAGTTATTGGATAAAACAAGAAAGATTAATAAGTTATTGCATAACAATAATACTACCAAAGTGGTATTTAATGATATATGTGAAGTTTTGGTAGATACCTTACAATCCAATATCCTTGTAATGAGTAAAAAAGGAAAGATATTAGGTCAGGGTCAGTGTCAGGGAGTGGAACCTATCAAGGAGTTGATTATAGGTGATGTTGGAGAATATATAGATCCTCTCTTAAATGATCGTTTTTTGAGTGTTTTATCCACAAAAGAGAATGTGAATTTACAAACCTTGGGATTTGAGGGAGAAAAAGTAAAAGGTTATACAGCAATTATTAATCCGATTGATATTGCAGGTGAGCGTCTTGGAACTTTATTTTTATATAGAAATGACAG
>DATCYL010000049.1:0-4496 GCA_036570305.1 Lachnospiraceae bacterium | reverse complement strand
AAGACAGACAAAACAAATTAGTGATTTTTTAGTGAATTTTGCAAAAGAAAGAAACTATCGCTATATTCAGGATGAGTCCAATAATGTAGTGATTTTTAAAAATGCAACACCCGGTTATGAAAATGCACCAACAGTGATTTTGCAAGGGCATACGGATATGGTTACAGAAAAAGCTCCTGAAAGTGCTCATGATTTTAGCAAAGATCCCTTAGAGCTTATGATTGAGGGCGATTTTATTACTGCCAAGGACACAACTTTGGGAGCGGATGATGGGATTGCTGTTGCATATATGTTGGCAATTTTAGACTCTAAGGAGCTTGCGCACCCGGCTTTGGAGTGTATTTTTACCAGTGATGAAGAAATTGGTCTATTGGGCGCTACAGCTCTTGATTGCAGTGAATTAAAGGGTAGCATGATGATTAATATTGATTCGGAAGAAGAGGGAGCGCTTTGGGTAGGATGTGCCGGTGGTCTTACCGGAGTATCAAAGATTCCTGTAAAACATGAGTCTGTTAATGGGCTTGGTGTTGAAGTCCTTATTGATGGATTAAAGGGCGGACATTCTGGTGCTGAGATTGATAAGCATAGAGCAAATGCCAATATCTTGATGGGAAGATTTTTACATCAGGTAAGTACAGAACTTGACTTTTCTATTGTTTCCCTGGCAGGTGGATTAAAGGATAATGCCATTACACGTCAGACCAGAGCTTTGTTAGTAATGGAAGAAGCTAATCTTGCGGCTTTTGAGAAAATGGCAACAGACCATACTGCTTATTTTAGAGATGAATACAGCGGAACTGATGAGGGAATTACGGTAAGTGTAAAGGTCTTGGATAAAAAAGAGTACCAGGCAATCGACCGAGTATCAAAAGAAAAAGTTTTATTTTTCCTTATGAACATTCCTATGGGAATCCAAAAGATGAGTGGAGAAATTGAAGGTCTTGTAGAAACTTCAACCAACTTAGGTATCTTAGACTTAAAAGAGGAATATTTACTTGCATCCAGCAGTGTAAGGAGTTCTAAAAAATCCGGTAAAGAAGCTCTGGCTGAAAAACACAGGTATTTGACAGAGTTCTTAGGTGGAGAATTTTTAGCAGAGGGTTCTTATCCTGCATGGGAATACAAAAAAGATTCTCGTTTAAGGGAGATTATGAAAGAGGCTTATCAAGAGGAGCTTCAAGTAGAGCCTAAAGTAGTAGTGATTCATGCAGGTTTGGAATGCGGTCTTTTCTATGAAAAAATTAAAAATTTAGATTGTGTGTCTTTTGGACCTACTATGCACGGTATTCATACTACGGAGGAAGAACTTTCTATTTCTTCGACTGAAAGAATGTGGAGATATTTAGTGAAGGTTTTGGAGTCAATTAAGGAGTAAATTATGGATATCCGCTTGTGGAGAGAGCGCCTGGGTCCTTATGACTTGGCGGTAAGAGAACTTACCACTAAATTTAATCATTTGATATGGGAATATCAGGCAAAGGGACTTTATTCTCCAATTGAGAGTGTGTCCGGCCGAGTGAAGGGTATTTCCAGCATTTTGGAAAAAATGCAGAGAAAGCAAATCCCTTTTGAGGATATGGAAAAAGAAGTAGAGGATATAGCCGGCATTCGTATTATTTGTCAGTTCGAAGAAGATATCCATACCGTTGCCAAAATGATTGGGCAAAGAAAAGATATGCAGGTAAAGGTAATCAAGGACTATTTGACGAATAGAAAGCCGAGCGGATATCGAAGTTATCATGTGATTATTTATTATACGGTAGAAATGGTGGATGGTCCCGAAACTATACAGGTAGAATTACAGATACGAACTATGGCTATGAATTTTTGGGCGACCAATGAGCATTCATTGCAGTATAAATACAAAAATCAAATTCCAAAGCCGGTAAGACAGCGTCTAAAAAATGCGGCAAATGCAGTGCTTTCACTGGATGCAGAGATGTCTTCTGTTAGAAATGAGATTATGGATGCTCAAATTTATTCTCAAACCCGCTTGAATTTGGTGACCGAGATATTGAATAATATTGAAAGTCTCTACAAATACTCCAATAAGAGAGAAGTCATAAAAATTCAAGATGAATTTTATAGAATTTATCAGTCGGAAGACATAACAAAACTGGAAGAATTTTCCCGTCACCTGGATATTATAGCAGAAGGATATAGAGCTCAAAATATCTATTGGGAAGAGGAAATAGAATAAGGATGTAAAATGCAATTACCGAAAAGTTATGTGGAAACACTAAAGGAAATGCTGGGAGAGGACTACCCTGCCTATGAAGAGTCACTAAACCGCAAGGTAGTGGATGGTCTTAGGATAAATACAAAAAAAATTTCAGTAGAAGAGTTTTTGGGAAAATCTGACCTTCCACTTTCTAAAATTCCTTGGATAGAAAATGGATTTTACTGCAATAATAAGGATGATTTTACAAAGCATCCTTATTATTTTGCAGGTTTATATTATATGCAGGAAGCCAGTGCTATGACACCGGCAAACCGTTTGAATATTGAGAAAAATGATAGAGTTTTAGACCTATGTGCTGCACCGGGAGGTAAAAGCACACAGCTTGGTGCTGCCTTAAATGACAGTGGACTTTTAGTGGCAAATGACATCAGTGCCAGTAGGGCTAAGGCTTTACTTAAAAATATAGAGTTGCATGGGATAGGAAACGCCTATGTGATGAGTGAAAGTCCTAAAAGTATGGAAGAATATTTTGAGGGATATTTTGATAAAATTTTGGTGGATGCCCCCTGTTCCGGTGAGGGAATGTTTCATAAGGAAGCATCTATGATTTCTTATTGGCAAGAACATCAACCGGACACTTATGTGGAATTACAAAGAAGTATTCTACAAAGTGCCATAAAAATGTTAAGACCGGGTGGGCTTTTACTATATTCTACCTGTACTTTTTCTGTTTTGGAGGATGAAGAAAATATAGAGTGGGTTTTAGAGAAGTATCCCCAGATGGAGATGGAAGCCTTAAAAGATTATGAGGGATTTTCTCTTGGAAATAGTTCTTTGGAGGAAGTGAAAAATTATTGTAGAAAACTTTGGCCTCATAAATTACTGGGAGAAGGGCATTTTTTAGCACTTTTAAAGAAAAAAGAAGATAGTGGGAATGATAAACCTTTAAAGGAAGTTGAAAATGGAATTATTTATGAGAAGTTACCGGAAGAAATAAAGATTTTTTTAAAGGGTGTGAAGAAAAATTTTGCAGGTAGACATTTTTTACAGGCAAAAGATGCTTGGTACTTATTGCCGGATACAAAACTTCCCAGAATGCCTAAGATCCGTTTTTTAAGAACAGGACTTTTTTTGGGAGAATGTAAAAGGGGACGTTTTGAACCATCCCAGGCATTTGCCATGTATTTAAAAAGACAAGAGTATATAAACACCTTATCTTTGTTACCCCAAGATATACGATGCAGTAAGTATTTAAAAGGAGAAACAATATTTCTTACTAAACAAGAGGAAAATAAAGAGGGCTATGTTTTAATTTGTTTGGAGGACTATCCCTTAGGCTGGGGGAAAATTTCCGGAAATACAATAAAGAATAAGTACTATAAGGGATGGAGAATGCAATAATGTTTAAGAATATAGAGGCTGTAATTTTTGACTTGGATGGAACATTGATTGATTCCATGGGTGTTTGGAGAGAAATTGACATTGAATTTCTGGGAGATAGGGGTATTGCTTTGCCTCAAAATCTGCAAAAAGAAATAGAGGGATTAAGTTTTGATGAGACAGCCCGATACTTTAAAAGTCATTTTCTTTTGGAAGAATCGACAGAGGAAATGAAGAAAATATGGCTATCTATGGCTTTTGAAAAATACAGCAAGCAAATTGCTTTAAAAGAAGGTGTAAAAGACTTTTTAAAAAGGCTAAAAGAAGAAAAAATTCCTATGGCAATTGCTTCCAGCAATCACTATGATTTGATTGAAGCAGTTTTGAAAAAACATGAGATTTTTTCATTTTTTGATGCTATACACACTTGTGATGAGGTAAAGAGAGGAAAGCCGGCCCCGGATATCTATGAATTTGTTGCAGAGAAGCTACAAGTAAAAGAAAAGAAATGTCTGGTGTTTGAAGATATTGTTCCGGGAATTTTGGCAGGAAAGAGTGCGGGGATGAAAACCTGTGCAGTTTGGGATGCTTACAGCACTTATCAGGATGATGAGAAAAAGTCATTGGCAGATTATTATATAGAAAATTACAGGCAGATAGTGCCTTTATTGGCGGAGAAATAATATATGAGAGATAGATTTTTGCCTATCAGTAGAGAAGATATGCAAAGAGACAAGATAGAACAGTTAGATTTTGTCTATGTGATAGGGGATGCCTATGTAGATCATCCTTCGTTTGGACCGGCGATTATAGGAAGAACTTTGGAGGCACATGGCTATAGCGTGGGCATTATAGCACAGCCGGATTGGACAAAAGATGACAGTATTTCTATTTTGGGGGAACCCAGACTGGGATTTTTAGTATCTTCGGGAAA
>DATCYL010000048.1:0-15967 GCA_036570305.1 Lachnospiraceae bacterium | reverse complement strand
GAAGGTGGTCAGATGCCATTGTACAGACGTATTCCTAAGAGAGGGTTTACAAATAGAAACTCTAAGGATATCGTGGCAATCAATGTAAGCGCATTAGAAAGATTTGAAAATGGCGCAGAAGTTACTGTAGAGACACTTCTTGCAACAAAAACAATTTCTCATGCTCGCGATGGCGTTAAAATCCTTGGAAATGGAGAACTTACAAAGAAATTAACCGTAAAGGTAAATGCTGTAAGTGAAACTGCTAAAAATAAAATTGAAGCCGTAGGTGGAACTGTTGAGGTGATCTAATGTTTAAGACTCTTCAAAATGCTTTTCGTGTGAAAGAAATTAGACGTAGACTGCTATATATATTGTGGGTTTTGGTTGTGATCCGTATCGGGTCACAGCTACCGGTTCCCGGTGTAAACAGAAGCTACTTTTCTGAGTGGTTCGCTTCTCAGTCAGCAGATGCTCTTAATTTCTTTGATGCATTTACCGGGGGTTCTTTTTCAGCTATGTCCGTTTTGGCTCTTAGCATCACACCGTATATTACATCTTCCATTATTATTCAGCTGCTTACAATTGCAATTCCTAAGTTAGAGGAAATGCAAAAAGATGGAGAAGATGGAAGAAAGAAACTGACAGCAATTACCAGATATGTAACTGTAGCATTGGCATTGTTTGAATCGACAGCCATGACCATTGGTTTTGGAAATCAGGGATTAATTACGAATATGAACTTTGTAAATGGAGGGATTGTTGTTCTTACCTTGACTGCCGGTTCTGCATTTCTTATGTGGCTTGGTGAGCAGGTTACCGTCAAAGGAATTGGAAATGGTATTTCTGTTGTTCTTTTGATTAATATCGTATCCCGAGTGCCAAGTGATATGATTAGTCTTTTTACTCAGTTTGTAAAGGGAAAAACAATTGCTAAGGGTGCTCTTTCAGCGATAATTATTTTAGCTGTAATATTAGTAGTGGTTGTGCTTGTTTTGATCTTAAACGGTGCAAGCAGAAATATTCCGGTGCAGTATTCAAAAAAGATGCAGGGAAGAAAACTTGTAGGAGGACAGAGTACACATATTCCTCTGAAAATCAATACCGCAGGTGTAATTCCTATCATCTTTGCTTCCTCTATTATGTCTATGCCGAGCATGCTTATGACTATGTTTAGGAAAACTCCGGGAAATGGAATTGGTGGACAGATTATTAATGCAATGAATTCTAATAATTGGTGTAATCCGGATAAGCCTTTGTATTCTATAGGACTTATTGTTTACATTCTTTTGGTGGTATTTTTTGCTTATTTTTATACTTCCATTACTTTTAATCCATTGGAGATTGCAGATAATATGAAGAAGCAGGGTGGATTTATTCCGGGTATTCGACCGGGAAAACCAACCAGTGATTATTTAACAAAACTTTTGAACTATATTATCTTTATCGGTGCTATCGGTTTAGTGATTGTATGTGTAATTCCTTATTTCTTTAATGGTGTATTTGGAGCAAGCGTTTCTTTTGGAGGAACCTCTCTTATCATTATTGTAGGAGTTATCCTTGAGACATTAAAGCAGGTAGAATCTTTGATGATTGTTCGTAATTATAAAGGCTTTTTGAATGATTAAAATTAAATGAAGGAAAGGTCCAAGCGACTAAAACTTCGTTTGTCTGACAACTAAGGGGACCGTCCTTACCTAGGACTGTCCCCATGTCTATAGTAGGGGAAAATAAAAAGGAGAGACCTATGAAAATTATTATGTTAGGTGCGCCGGGTGCCGGAAAAGGAACACAGGCAAAAAGAATCTCTGATAAATATGAAATTCCTCATATTTCAACAGGAGATATATTCAGAGCCAACATTAAAAATGGAACTGATTTAGGAAAGAAAGCAAAAGAATATATGGATCAGGGACTTTTAGTTCCGGATGAGCTGGTTGTGGATTTGGTGGTAGATCGGGTGCAAAAAGAAGATTGCATGAAAGGTTATGTATTGGATGGTTTTCCAAGGACAATTCCTCAGGCGCAGGAGCTTACCAAAGCTTTGGAAAGCTTGTCTACAGCAATTGATTATGTCATTGATGTGGATGTTCCGGATGAGGAAATCGTTAGCCGCATGGCGGGAAGAAGAGCTTGTCTTTCTTGTGGAGCTACATATCATACTGATTACATGCCGTCTGCAAAAGGTGAAATCTGTGACAGATGTGATGATAAACTTGTTTTAAGAGAAGATGATAAGCCGGAAACAGTGAAAAAGAGATTGGATGTTTACCATGAACAGACACAGCCTTTAATTGATTATTATAGTAAGATGGGTGTCTTAAAAACTGTAGATGGAACAAAGATTATGGAAGATGTTTTTGAAGATATTATAAACATCTTGGGAGCGTAAGAAATGTCTGTTACAATAAAGTCAGCTCATGAAATTGAGCTTATGAGAGAATCCTGCCGTTTGCTTGAAACTGTACATGATGAGCTTGCGCAGGCAATTAAACCGGGAATTTCGACAAAGGATATTGATATTCTTGGGGAAAAATTAATTCGTCAGTTGGGATGTATCCCTAACTTTTTAAATTACGGTGGTTATCCGGCGTCTATTTGCGTATCTGTAAATGATGAGGTGGTACATGGGATTCCGAATAAACACACGATTTTAAAAGAGGGAGATATTGTTAGTTTGGATGCCGGACTTATTTATAAGGGATACCATTCGGATGCGGCAAGAACCTACGGAGTAGGACAAATTAGTGATCAGGCACAAAAACTGATTGATGTGACAAAACAAAGCTTTTTTGAAGGAATTAAATATGCCAAGGCCGGCAACCATCTTCATGATATTTCTGCTGCAATAGGAGCGTATGCAGAAAGTTTTGGATACGGGGTTGTAAGAGATTTGGTAGGTCATGGAATCGGTACTTCACTTCATGAAGAACCGCAGATTCCAAATTTTGCCCAAAAAAGACGTGGAGTGCGTCTAGTGCCGGGGATGACACTGGCAATAGAACCTATGATTAATGTGGGGCGACCGGAAGTTGCATGGCTGGACGATGATTGGACAGTGGTAACTGAAGACGGAAGTTTGTCAGCACATTATGAAAATACCATTTTAATTACAGAAGGAGAGCCTGAGATTTTAACGCTTACTAAAGGACGTTAAAGAGGTTCTTATAATAGGAGGAAAAGAATGTCAAAGGCTGATGTTATTGAAGTAGAAGGAACCGTATTGGAGAAACTTCCAAATGCAATGTTTAAAGTAGAGTTGGAGAATAAGCATGTAGTCCTTGCTCATATCAGTGGAAAGTTAAGAATGAATTATATTCGAATTTTACCGGGAGATAAGGTAACGATTGAATTATCTCCATACGATTTGGATAAGGGAAGAATTATCTGGAGAGATAAATAAAATTTTGTTTTGTCTTCTTATAATTATTTGAAAGAATTGCAATATAGCACTTGCAAATGCAATAGGTACATGATAGAATGTATCTGCAGCTTTTGTGATGTGCTATTTTTGTGCGCATTTTTAGGGATAAGAATCTTGTGAATTTCAAGAAAAACTTCCAAAATGCCATAAGATGCTCCGCAGTTTTGTTAGCAAAAGCAAAAGTGTGACAAAAGCAAAAGAGCTAGAAGTAGAGTTTAGCGAAGAAAGGAGGATTTCCAGTGAAAGTAAGATCATCTGTAAAACCTATCTGTGAGAAATGTAAAGTTATTAAGAGAAAAGGAAGTATCAGAATTATCTGTGAAAATCCTAAACACAAGCAGCGTCAAGGTTAATTGAAACTGTAGGAAGCGAAGGCTTCAAAAATGAGCGGCTGTAGTATCTTAGATACTATTTTAATATAATGCAACGAGCCCAAGTGCTCCATTTTGCTTTGCATTGTATTGCTTAATACCGGCGTGTCATTTCGTCGGAAAGGTCATCGTAAGGTGGCTGGATGTTGTACCGACATCCCAATTAGGAAAATATTAACAGAAGATTCATCGAGGGTGTGCACACATTTCAGATGTATAAACAAAAGCTTTATACAGGCTGCACAAGGCAGATGGAATCAGTAGAAAATGGAGGAATTAGTACATGGCTCGTATAGCTGGTGTAGACTTACCAAGAGAAAAACGTGTAGAGATTGGATTAACTTATATCTATGGTATCGGAAGAGTATCTTCTAACCGTATCTTAGAGGCAGCAGGTGTAAATCCTGATACTCGCGTAAGAGATTTGACAGACGATGAAGTGAAGAAAATCAGTGCTGTAATTGATGAAACTCAGACAGTAGAAGGTGATTTGCGTAGAGAAATCGCTATGAACATCAAGAGATTACAGGAAATCGGATGTTACAGAGGTATTCGTCATCGTAAAGGACTTCCTGTTCGTGGACAGAAGACAAAGACTAATGCTAGAACACGCAAAGGTCCTAAGAGAACTGTTGCTAACAAGAAGAAATAATTAGAGAAACTATAAACACATACAAATAAAAAAGGTAGGTTAGTTTTAAATGGCTAAAGTAACAAAGAAAACGACAAAACGTCGTGTAAAGAAAAACGTTGAACGCGGACAGGCACATATCCAGTCATCTTTTAATAACACAATCGTTACATTGACAGATGCTGAAGGAAATGCTTTATCATGGGCAAGTGCCGGTGGTCTAGGATTTAGAGGTTCAAGGAAATCTACTCCTTATGCTGCACAGATGGCAGCAGAAACAGCTGCAAAGGCAGCTATGGTTCATGGACTTAAGACTGTAGACGTAATGGTAAAAGGACCAGGTTCAGGAAGAGAAGCTGCAATTCGTGCACTTTCAGCTTGTGGCTTGGATGTAACTAGTATCAAAGATGTGACACCGGTTCCACACAACGGTTGTCGCCCACCAAAGCGTAGAAGAGTCTAATTAGGAGGTCGCATAAATGGCAGTAAATAAAGTTCCGGTTCTTAAAAGATGTAGATCACTTGGAATGGATCCAATATATTTAGGAATTGATAAAAAATCAACAAGACAGTTAAAAAGAGCAAATAGAAAAGTATCCGAGTACGGCTTACAGTTAAGAGAAAAACAGAAAGCAAAATTCATCTATGGTGTATTAGAGAAACCTTTCCGTAATTACTATAAAAAAGCTGATAAGATGCAGGGAATGACTGGTGAAAACCTTATGGTTATCCTTGAGAGCAGACTTGATAATGTAGTATTCCGTATGGGACTTGCAAGAACAAGAAGAGAAGCAAGACAGATTGTTGGTCATAAGCATATTCTTGTAAACGGAAGCCAGGTAAATATCCCATCTTACCTTGTGAAGGCTGGCGATGTTATCGAAGTAAAAGAAAACAAAAAATCTTTTGAAAGATACAAACAGATTTTATCAGTTACAGGTGGAAGATTAGTACCTGAGTGGATTGACGTAGATCAGGAAGCTTTAAAAGGAACTGTAAAAGAACTTCCTGCAAGAGAAGTAATTGATGTTCCTGTAAACGAGATGTTAATCGTCGAGTTGTACTCTAAATAATTTAAAGCCCTCAAAGCTTTTGGTAAAACAGATGTTAAGTTTTATCAAATGGCAATTTATGTGTAAGAAAGTCCTATGACTTTCTTACACTATATGGAATTGAAATAGTACAAAAATCTTAGAGATTAATTTGTATGCTGAGACATTCAAAAGGAGGGAATTGTCGTGTTTGATTTTAACAAACCAAAAATTGAAATTACAGATATTTCTGAAGATAAGAAATATGGAAAATTCGTTGTAGAACCTCTTGAAAGAGGGTATGGTACAACTTTAGGCAATTCTTTGAGAAGAATTATGCTTTCATCTTTGCCGGGAGCAGCAGTAAGTCAGGTAAAGATTGACGGCGTATTACATGAATTCAGCTCTATCCCGGGTGTGAAAGAAGACGTTACAGAGATTATTATGAATTTAAAATCTTTGGCTATTAAAAACACCAGCGAATCCAATGAAGCAAAAGTTGCTTATATTGAATTCGAGGGAGAAGGTGTTGTGCATGCATCTGATATTCAGGTGGATGGCGATATTGAGATTATGAATCCTGACCTTGTGATTGCAACATTAAATGGTGGCGCTGACAGTAAGTTGAATATGGAGTTAACCATTACCAAGGGTCGCGGATATGTAAGTGCTGATAAAGGAAAGACAGAAGATATGCCAATCGGTGTGATTGCTGTAGATTCCATTTATACTCCGGTAGAGCGTGTGAATTTAACAGTGGAGAATACTCGTGTTGGTCAAATCACGGATTATGATAAATTAACATTGGATGTATATACAAAAGGAACTTTGGAACCGGATGAGGCAGTAAGCCTTGCGGCAAAAGTTTTAAGTGAGCATTTAAGGTTGTTTATTGACTTATCAGAGAATGCAAAAACAGCAGAAGTAATGATTGAAAAAGAAGACAATGAAAAAGAGAAAGTTCTTGAAATGAACATTGATGAATTGGAATTGTCAGTTCGTTCTTATAACTGCTTAAAGAGAGCCGGTATCAATACAGTAGAAGAATTATGTAACAGAACACCTGAAGATATGATGAAGGTTCGTAACTTGGGACGTAAATCTTTAGAAGAGGTATTGGCAAAATTAAAAGAACTTGGATTGCAGTTAAATCCAAGCGAAGAGTAGAATTTATGGAGAATAAGGTCTATCAATAAGTCCGAAGAAGCATGATAGTGCCTTCCACAAATGGAGGATAAATAAATGTCAGGATATAGAAAACTTAGCAGAACTGCTAGTCAGAGAAAAGCATTACTCAGAAGTCAGGTAACAAGTCTTATCAACAATGGTAAAATTGTTACTACAGAAGCAAAAGCAAAAGAAGTTCGCAAAATTGCTGAAAAATTAATTGCTCTTGCAGTAAAAGAAAAAGATAACTTTGAAACCGTAAAAGTAACTGCAAAGGTTGCACGCAAAGATAAAGACGGTAAGAGAGTAAAAGAAGTTGTAGACGGTAAGAAAGTTACTGTTTATGATGAAGTAGAAAAAGAAATCAAAAAAGATATGCCATCAAGACTTCACGCAAGACGTCAGATGTTAAAAGTATTTTACCCTGTAAAAGAAGTTCCTGCAGCAGGAGCCGGCAGAAAGAGAAATACAAAAGAAGTTGATTTGGTAGAGAAAATGTTTGCAGAAATCGCACCTAAATATGTAGATCGTAATGGTGGTTATACAAGAATCATCAAAATCGGACTTCGTAAAGGTGATGCAGCAATGGAAGTAGTTCTTGAGCTTGTATAAGAAATAAGATACATAAAGAGTTATATGTGTGGAGATCATGCATATAGCTCTTTTTGCTTTTGAACATTTATATTAATCATGGGCTTTATATTGAAAATAAATGCTAAGACGGCTATACTAAGGAAATAAAAGAGGACTTGATAGAAGTTTTACAAAAGTGGGGTAAGGATGAAAAAAGTAGCATGTATTACAGGGGCATCCAGAGGTATCGGGGAAGCTATTGCAAAAATTTATGCAAAAAAAGGCTATGATACTATTATTATCAGCCATGCTTCCAAAGAAGATTTAAGTGAGGTTAGGATGGAGATAGAAAGGACTTATTCAGTAAAGTGTAAAGATTTTTGTGCAGATATAAGTCTGGAAGAGGATGTAGATATGATTTTTGATTGGATTGAGGAGCATTATAAGAAGTTGGATGTTTTGGTCAATAATGCTGCCATATCCTACATAGGTCTTTTGCAGGATATGGATTACAAAGATTGGAAAAAGATAGTGGATACAAACCTGTCTTCTCTATTTTTAACTTGTAAAAGAGCCATTCCTTTAATGTTGAAGGAAAAGGAGGGAAGTATTCTAAATATCTCTTCTGTTTGGGGCAGTGTAGGTGCTTCCTGTGAAGTTGCTTATTCTGCGACCAAGGGAGGTGTGAATGCTTTTACCAAAGCCTTGGCAAAAGAGCTTGCTCCCAGCCACATCGGGGTCAATGCTCTAGCCTGTGGAGCCATTGAAACTTCTATGAATGCCTTTTTAAGCCGAGAAGAAAAAAGTGCACTAATAGAAGAGATTCCCTGGGGAAGAATGGGGAGTGTGGAGGAAGTGGCAGAAAACGCTTATTTCATAGCAAGTAAGGCAGCTTATATGACGGGGCAGGTCATTATCATGGATGGTGCTTGGATTTAGAAAGAAAGGTGAGTTTTTATGAAAAAACTTTTATTTATATTTAATCCGATTTCGGGAAAAG
This sequence comes from Lachnospiraceae bacterium, assembly GCA_036570305.1. GTDB lineage: Bacteria > Bacillota > Clostridia > Lachnospirales > Lachnospiraceae > JAQVHQ01. The sequence continues at coordinate 7,791 of DATCYL010000048.1, read as the reverse complement.
GATTGGTAAAAAATAAAGTATATGAAATCATAGATATTTTTACAAAAGCGGGCTATGCAAGCTTTGTGCATCCGACGCAGCGTGCGGGAGAGGCAATTGAAAAGGTGCAGGAATTTGCGCCTATCGTGGATTTGATTGTGTGTAGCGGTGGCGATGGAACTTTAGATGAAGTGATTACAGGGCTTTATAAGGGTAAATTTTCTTTGCCGGTAGGCTATATACCGGCAGGAAGTACCAATGATTTTGCCAATAGCTTATCTATTTCCAAAGATCCCTTGCAGGCGGCAAAAGACATTGTGGAGGGAAAAGTTTATCACTGTGATTTGGGACTTTTTAATGGAAATCCCTTTGTCTATGTAGCCGCTTTCGGTGCTTTTACAGAGGTGTCTTATAATACTAATCAGGACTTAAAAAATGCTTTGGGACATCTTGCCTATATATTAGAGGGGGCAAAACAGCTTACCAATATTCCGTCTTTTTGGCTAAAAGCAAGTGCGGACGGATTTAGTGCTGAGGGGGAGTATATTTTCGGCATGGTGACAAATTCCAAATCAGTGGGGGGATTTAAAAACCTTGTCGGTGAGAATGTAGAACTGGACGATGGAAGGTTTGAGGTGACCCTGATAAGAAAGCCTAAAAATCCTCTCGAGTGGCAGGAAGTTTTGGCTTCTTTAGCATCTTTGGTGGATGAAACGAACTTGATTGATACCTTAAAGGTGGAGTGGTTGTCTATAGAATCCGCGGAGAATATTCCATGGACTTTGGATGGAGAATTTGGAGGAGAACACAGATTTTCCAGAATTGATGCAATAAAGGGAGGAATTTCTCTGATTGTGAATTCAAATTGATATATTTCTTTTCTTTTATGAAAGAATAAGGTATAATAAAAAAAGACCTTAGGCTAGAAATAGCCAATGGAGATTAGGTAAAGTGATAGGAGGATTAAAAATGTTAGTTTCCGCAAAAGAAATGTTAGAAAAAGCAAAGGCAGGCCATTATGCAGTTGCACAGATTAATATCAATAATTTAGAGTGGACAAAAGCGGTACTTACAACTGCACAGGAACTTCAGTCACCTGTGATTTTAGGTGTCTCAGAAGGTGCCGGTAAGTACATGGCAGGATACAAGACCGTAGTAGGTATGGTAAATGGTATGTTGGAAGAGTTAAATATTACAGTTCCTGTAGCTCTTCATTTAGACCATGGAAGTTATGAAGGATGTTTAAAATGTATTGATGCAGGTTTCTCATCTGTTATGTTTGACGGATCTCATTATCCGATTGAAGAGAATGTTGAAAAAACAAAAGCGCTTGTAGCTCTTTGTGCTGAAAAAGGAATTTCTTTGGAAGCGGAAGTAGGTTCCATCGGTGGAGAAGAAGATGGAGTTGTAGGAAAAGGTGAATGTGCAGATCCTAATGAATGTAAAATGATTGCAGATTTGGGAATTACTATGTTGGCAGCAGGTATTGGAAATATTCATGGAAAATATCCTGACAATTGGGAAGGCTTAAGCTTTGAGACTTTGGCAGCTATCCAGAAGTTGACAGGTACTATGCCACTTGTACTTCACGGAGGAACAGGTATCCCTGAGGATATGATTAAAGAGTCTATCAACTTAGGTGTATCAAAGATTAATGTAAATACAGAGTGTCAGTGGTCATTTGCAGACGCTACACGCAAATATATTGAAGAGGGAAAAGACAAAGAGGGTAAAGGATTTGATCCTCGTAAACTTTTGGCTCCGGGTGCAGCAGCAATCAAAGAAACTGTAAAAGAAAAATTTGAGTTATTTGGTTCTGTGGGAAAAGCATAATTCGAAAATAGCGAAAAAAGTCTTGCTTTTTTGGCTTAAATGAAGTATCTTTATTGCAGTTGGAAGAGCATTTCCAGTTTTAAACAGTGAACAAAGGCGTTCCACAATTGGTGGGGCGCCTTATTTATGTTATGTCGACGAGTCGAACTTAGAGAGAAAAGCATCACAGAAAGGATGAAAAGAATGAGCGAGTATTTAAATGTGACAGAGATTTTTGGGGAAAATGTATTTAATGATTCTGTAATGCAAGAAAGGCTTCCCAAAAAGGTCTATAAAGAGTTAAAAAAGACCATAGAAGAGGGGAAAGAACTAGATAGTGCTATTGCAGATGTTGTTGCTCACGAGATGAAAGAGTGGGCAATTGAAAAAGGGGCTACTCATTATTCTCATTGGTTTCAACCTTTGACAGGTGTAACTGCGGAAAAACATGATTCTTTTATCACGGCACCTATGCAAAACGGCAAGGTATTGATGAGTTTTTCGGGAAAGGAATTGATAAAAGGAGAACCTGATGCATCTTCTTTTCCATCCGGTGGTTTAAGAGCGACTTTTGAGGCGAGGGGATATACCGTGTGGGATTGTACTTCTCCGGCATTTGTTCGTCGCGATGCGGCGGGTGCCACTCTTTGTATTCCCACAGCATTTTGTTCTTATAATGGCGAAGCACTGGATCAAAAGACTCCGCTACTTCGTTCTATGCAGGCGATTAATGAGCAGTCTTTGCGATTACTTCGTCTTTTTGGAAATACAAGTTCTAAAAAAGTAACTCCTTCTGTAGGAATTGAACAGGAATATTTTTTGGTTGATAGAGAAAAATTTAAAAAGAGAAAAGATTTAATATTTACAGGAAGAACTCTTTTTGGCGCAATGCCACCTAAGGGACAGGAGCTAGATGATCATTATTTCGGGACTATCCGACAAAGAATTGCAGCTTTTATGAAGGATGTCAATGAGGAGCTTTGGAAGCTGGGAGTCAGTGCCAAGACTCAGCATAACGAAGTGGCTCCGGCACAGCATGAATTGGCACCTATTTATGCTGAGTGTAATGTGGCAGTAGACCATAATCAAATTATTATGCAGACTCTAAAAAGAATCGCAGAGCGTCATCAAATGACCTGTCTTTTGCACGAAAAACCTTTTGCAGGAGTAAATGGTTCCGGTAAGCATGATAACTGGTCTTTGACAACAGATGACGGTATTAATCTTTTAGAGCCGGGGAAAACCCCTCATGAAAACATTCAGTTTTTATTAGTCTTAACTTGTGTTTTAAAAGCGGTAGATAAACATGCAGCCTTGCTTAGAGAATCAGCGTCCGATGTGGGAAATGACCATAGGTTGGGGGCAAATGAAGCCCCTCCGGCAATTATTTCTGTATTTTTAGGAGAGCAGTTACAAGATGTATTAGAGCAGTTAATCAGCACAGGTTCCGCAACTCACAGCTTAAAGGGCGGTAGATTGCTTACAGGTGTAAATACTTTGACAAAGGTAAGCAAGGATGCGACAGATAGAAACCGTACTTCCCCATTTGCCTTTACGGGAAATAAGTTTGAGTTTCGTATGTGTGGCTCCAGAGATTCTGTGGCAACGCCCAATACAGTACTAAATACGATTGTGGCGGAAAGTTTTAAGGAAGTCTGCGATCGTTTAGAGAAAGCAAAAGATTTTGAGATGGAAGTCCATGACTTGATTAAGGAGTTGGCAACCAAACACCAAAGAATTATATTTAATGGAAATGGATATTCTCAGGAGTGGGTGGAGGAAGCAAAAAGAAGAGGGCTTCCCAATATTACATCTATGGTGGATGCAATTCCGGCTTTAGTGTCAGAGCAAACGATAGATTTGTTTAAAGAATTTGGGGTATTTACAGAAGCAGAATTGACTTCTCGCGCGGAAATCCAATATGAAGCCTATGCAAAGGCAATTAATATTGAAGCGAGAGCTATGATTGATATTGCCAGCAAGCAAATTATTCCGGCAGTGATTTCTTATACGACAAGCTTAGCAAAATCCATTAATGAAATCAAAGCAGCAGGACCTGTAGATGTAAGTGTACAGATGGAGCTGTTAGAGGAAAGCAGTCAGCTTTTGAAAGAAAGTAAAGAGGCCCTAAAGAAGCTTATGGAAGAAGTAGAAAAAGTGCTTTCTAAAGAAGAAGGTGTAAAACAGGCACATTATTTTAGAGATCATGTAGTACCTGCTATGGAAGCGCTTAGGAATCCGGTAGACAAGCTGGAGATGATTGTGGATAAGGATATGTGGCCAATGCCATCCTATGGGGATCTCCTTTTTGAAGTTTAAAGAAAAGGATAGCAAGATGGAGAAACAGGTGCGTTTGGATAAATATCTGGCAGACAGCAATCTGGGTAGTCGCAGTCAGGTAAAAAAAGATATTAAACAGGGGCTTGTAAAGATTAATGGGCAAATCGTTAAAAAATGTGAAGAAAAAATAGATATAAAAAAGGATCGGGTTTTTTATAAAGGAAGCCCGGTATCTTATCAAAAATATGTTTATTACATGTTTCATAAGCCTGCCGGAGTGGTGACAGCTACTGAGGATAAGTCGCAAAAGACGGTTATGGACTTTTTTGATAAGAAGATAAGAAAAAAATTATTTCCGGTTGGTCGCCTTGATAAAGATACGGAGGGACTTTTATTAATTACCAACGACGGACAATTGGCACATGACCTTTTATCTCCGACAAAGCATGTGGATAAGACTTATTATGCAGAGATTTCCGGAAAAGTAGATGAAGGGGATGCAGAGGCTTTTTTGCGGGGCTTACAAGTAGACAAGGATTTTAGGGCAAAACCTGCAAAACTTGTCATAAAGGAATCAGGGGAACTGTCGAAAGTTTTTATAAGTATAGAGGAAGGGAAGTTCCATCAGATAAAAAGAATGTTTTTGGCAGTAGGAAAGGAAGTTGTGTATCTAAAAAGGATTTCTATGGGAGCGCTTTCTTTGGATGATAGTTTAGACAAGGGAGAATATCGCCCTTTGCGTGAAGAAGAAATAAAAAGTTTAAAAAAATAAAAAAGTTATTGACAATAATAGGAATAACTATTATAATCAAACACATACAAAATATATTAATTAACTAGGAAAAGGAGGATGGGGATATGCAAAACCATACATTTACAATGCAGATGAATATAGCTATGATGAGCCGCAAAGTCATGTGTATGTGTACTGGGGCTTCTTATTTGCATGTGCCTATATCGTCTGACAGACTATTATCTAAAAGAAGTATGTAATGGATAAAAAAGTTCGGGTGAGTTTGCATATGCAGACTCACTTTTTTGTTGTAGCGAAAAGCCAAGTATTCAGTTTGAGAATTGATTACTTTTATCAAAGGTTAAAAGTCGAGAAGGATAAATGACGATATAAAGTCAGAGAGGAAACCGGATGCAGGGATATGTTTGTGGATAAAAGTCTTGCTGAATACTACAAGGCTATGCTATTGTAGGAAGAGCAGTTTTTAGCGGATAGGCAGTGAGAAAACCGCTAAAATCGGAAATAGAGAAGAAGAAAAGAGGTTTAGGAATGTCACAGATTCGATTGGAGAATGTTACAAAAAGGTTTCAGTCCCAAGACCAGGAAGTTTTAGCTTTAAATAATATCAATTTAGAGATAGAAGCCGGTGAAATCTATGGGATTATAGGTATGTCGGGTGCCGGAAAGAGTACTTTGGTGCGAAGTTTAAATTATTTGGACAGACCGAGTGAAGGACAGATTTGGATAGAGGGAGAAGAGCTGGGAAGCCTTAGCAAAAAGGAGCTTAGAGCAAAAAGAAGGAATATCTCTATGATATTTCAGCATTTTAACCTTTTGATGCAAAAAAATATTTTGGAAAATGTCATGTTTCCTTTAAAGATACAAAAAGAAAAAAAGAAGGTTGCTAAAGATAGGGCCATAGAACTATTAAAGATTGTTGGGCTGGAAGACAAGATGAAGGCTTACCCGGGACAGCTCTCCGGAGGGCAAAAGCAAAGGGTAGCAATTGCCAGAGCATTGGCATCCAATCCTCATATCCTTTTATGTGATGAGGCTACAAGTGCTCTGGATCCACAGACGACAAAGTCCATTCTATCCTTGCTTAAAGACATAAATAGGGAATTTGGAATCACCATTATTATTATCACGCACCAGATGGATGTTATCAGAGAAATTTGTGAAAAGGTAGCTATTATAGAAAAGGGAGAACTTGTAGAGCATGGAAGTGTAGAAGACATCTTTAATCATCCTAAATCGAAAGTTGGAAAACAATTGATTTTAGATAGTCAGATTAATCCTAACGCCGGAGGAGAAATTCCGGAAATTAAAGGAGAAAGTTTACTCCGTATTGTCTTTTCCGAAAATTCTGCATTTGAGCCGGTGGTGGGTAACTTAATTATCCGTTTGGGAGAGCCTGTTAATATTTTGAGTGCAGATACAAGAAATGTTGGGGGCAAGGCAAAAGGTGAAATGATTTTAGGTATAGCACAGGAGAGAAAGAAAGAAGCTATTACCTTTTTAGAGGAAAGAGGATTAAGTGTTTGGGAGGTGAATGAAGATGAGTAATGAAGTAATTCAGATGATTTTAAAGGGAGTTTTGGACACTTTGTATATGACACTTTTATCAACTTTTTTTGGATATGTAGTGGGACTTCCGCTGGGAATTGTGCTGGCAGTTACGGACAAAGACGGAATCGAACCAAATGCGGTGGTGTATAGAGTTTTAGATGTGATTGCAAATATTATTCGTTCTGTTCCCTTTTTAATTTTACTTATATTATTGATTCCTGTGACACGCTTTTTAGTCGGAAAGAGCTATGGTTCAAGTGCGACTATTGTTCCGCTTGTGGTAGCCGCTGCACCATTTATTGCTCGTATGGTAGAGTCTTCCATTAAAGAAGTCAATTCCGGTGTTATAGAGGCGGCAAAGTCTATGGGAGCGGGAACATTTACTATTATTACTAAGGTGCTTTTGGTAGAAGCAAGAACTTCCATATTGACAGGAGCTACAATAGCAATAGGCACTATTTTAGGATATTCTGCTATGGCAGGTATTATCGGAGGCGGAGGCTTAGGCGATATCGCAGTCCGCTATGGCTACTATCGCTATCAGGAAGATATCATGATAGTCACAGTTGTTTTACTGATCCTCTTGGTACAAATTTTTCAGGCAATCGGCATGAAATTATCTACCAAGGTTGATCATAGATAAAAATAAAAAGAAAAGAGGAAAATTATTATGAAAAAACAAGTATTAGCAACACTGGCACTTACAGTATCTCTTCTTGCTTTGGCAGGATGCGCAAGTAAAGCGACAGAAGAGAAAAAAGAAGCAAAAGCAGAGGACAAGGTGATTACTGTGGCGGCTTCTGCAACGCCTCATTCAGAAATTTTAGAAGAGGCAAAAGCTCTTTTAAAAGAAGAGGGATGGGATTTAAAAGTTACTGTATTTGATGACTATGTGCAACCGAATGAAGTTGTAGAAAGTGGTGAGTTTGAAGCCAACTATTTCCAGCATGCTCCCTACATGAACAGTTTTAATGATGAAAAGGGAACTCATCTGGTAACAGCAGGAGAAATTCATTATGAGCCATTTGGAATTTATCCGGGAACCAAAAAGAGCCTTGACGAAGTTGCCGAGGGAGATACTGTAGCAGTTCCTAACGATACAACCAATGAGGCCAGAGCCCTCCTTTTGTTACAGGACAACGGTCTTTTAAAATTAAAAGAAGATGCAGGTTTGGAAGCAACAATTACAGATATTGTAGAAAATCCCCACAACTTAAAATTTCAGGAGTTAGAAGCTGCTCAGGTTTCTCGTGTAACAGGAGAAGTAGCTTATGTGGTATTAAACGGAAATTATGCACTAGAAGCCGGGTATTCCGTAGCAAAAGATGCCCTTGCTTATGAAAAATCTGATTCAGAGGCGGCAAAAACCTATGTAAATATTATCACAGTTAAAGAAGGAAATGAAGAAAATGCAGGAA
>DATCYL010000047.1:0-4807 GCA_036570305.1 Lachnospiraceae bacterium | reverse complement strand
TTGTTTATAAAAGTTTTAGAAAGATATTGTTTTTTAGGATTCTGATTCTTGCTTTTAATAGGAACACTTATTATAATTAAAAAATAGCGTGAGGAGGTAGAACATGGATCAAAACAATAAAAACAATCCAAAGGGCAATCAGCCAAAAAATCAACAATCACTTCTGTTGGTTTTGGTTTGTGTCCTTGTAAGTTTATTATGTATGAGCTTTTTTAGCAGTCTCATGAATAAAACCACATCCAGTGAGATTACATATAATAAATTTATCCGTATGGTAGAAAACAACGAAGTAGAGAGTGTTACAATAAGTGACAGCAAGTTGACGATTTTACCAAAAGAACAAAGAAGTAGGTATATTGAACAGACTTACTATACAACAATGACAGAAGACGAGACTGCCCTAACAGAGCGTCTTGAAAAAACAGGGGTGACCTTTAGCAAAAAGCCGCCAAACATGGCAGCTGCTTTGTTATCGACCATCTTAAGCTTTTTAATTCCTTTTGTAATCCTTATTGTAGGTATGAATTTTGTTATGCGAAGGATGAATAAAGGCGGCGGCATGATGGGTGGTGTCGGAAAAAGCCGGGCAAAAGCCTATATCCAAAAAGAAACAGGGATTACATTTGCAGATGTAGCCGGACAGGATGAAGCAAAAGAGTCTTTGCAGGAAGTTGTGGAATTTTTACATAATCCTAAAAAGTTTACAGAAATCGGAGCAAAATTACCCAAAGGGGCTCTTTTGGTGGGTCCCCCGGGAACAGGAAAAACTTTGCTTGCAAAAGCGGTGGCAGGAGAGGCTCATGTTCCTTTCTTTTCTCTTTCAGGCTCCGATTTTGTGGAAATGTTTGTCGGTGTGGGAGCATCCCGCGTAAGAGACTTGTTTGAAGAGGCAAAGAAAAATGCACCTTGTATCATTTTTATTGATGAGATTGATGCTATAGGAAAGAGCCGTGATAGCGGAAAATATGGTGGCGGAAATGATGAGAGGGAACAGACTTTAAACCAGTTATTGGCGGAGATGGATGGCTTTGATACCTCTAAGGGGCTTTTGATTTTGGCAGCAACTAATCGTCCTGAAGTTTTGGACCCTGCTCTGCTAAGACCGGGACGTTTTGATAGACGGGTAATTGTTGACAGACCGGATTTAAAGGGGCGTGTCAGTATATTAAAGGTTCATGCAAAAGAAGTAAAATTGGATGAAACCGTGGATTTAGATGCCATTGCACTTTCTACATCGGGTGCAGTTGGTTCCGATCTTGCCAATATGATTAATGAGGCTGCTATTTTAGCTGTAAAACATGGAAGAAATGCAGTAGCACAAAGTGATTTACAGGAAGCTGTAGAGGTGGTGCTTGTCGGAAAAGAGAAAAAAGACAGGGTTTTAAGTAAGGAAGAAAGAAAAATTGTATCTTACCATGAGGTGGGTCATGCTCTTCTTAGTGCCTTGCAAAAAGACTCCGAGCCGGTACAAAAAATTACTATTGTTCCAAGAACTATGGGAGCCTTGGGATATGTTATGCAGGTGCCGGAAGAAGAGAAGTATCTAAACAGCAAAAAAGAGCTGGAAGCTATGTTGGTGGAATTTCTGGGTGGAAGAGCTGCAGAGGAAATTGTATTCGGTTCTGTGACAACGGGAGCTTCCAATGATATTGAAAGAGCAACCTCCATTGCGAGAGCTATGATTACTCAATATGGAATGTCCGAAAAATTTGGATTAATAGGACTTGCCAGCCAGCAAAACCAGTATTTGGATGGCAGGGTAGTTTTAAATTGCGGTGATGCTACGGCAACAGAGATTGATCATGAAGTTATGAAAATGTTAAAAGATGCCTATCGAGAGGCTAAGCGTCTTTTGAGTGAGAATAGACAAACGATGGACAAAATCGCAGATTTTCTGATTCAAAAAGAGACCATTACCGGAAAAGAGTTCATGGAAATCTTCAGACGAGAGCAGGAATTGCAAAATAAAGGAAATACAGAATATGCAGAACCTATTATAGAAAATGCTTCTGAAACGGAGGTTTTTGAATCCAAAAGGATAGAAAAAACAGAAGAAATATTTGAAGAAGAATAAAGGTGAATATAGAGGGAGAGGATAGACTTAAAATGGTCTATCCTTTCTTCTTATGTTATAATGGGATTATTATTAAGGGGAGAGAAAAAAATGTTTGATATAGAAGAGGAATTAAAAAAATTACCTGATAAGCCGGGCGTTTATATAATGCATGATGTAAAGGATGCTATTATTTATATAGGAAAAGCCAGAATCTTAAAAAACAGAGTAAGGCAATATTTTCAGACCAGCCGAAATAAGGGGCCGAAGATAGAACAGATGGTAAAACATATTTCCAGGTTTGAATATATTATTACAGATTCTGAATTGGAAGCTTTGGTGTTGGAGTGTAATTTGATTAAGGAGCATAGTCCTAAATATAACACCATGCTAAAAGATGATAAAAGTTACCCCTATATTAAGGTAACCGTTGCGGAAGCCTATCCACGAATACTTTTTGCCAGAACAATGAAAAAGGATCAGTCTAAATATTTTGGTCCCTACACCAGTGCAAAAGCGGTAAAAGATTCTATAGAGCTGATTAGGAAGTTATATCACGTGCGTACTTGTAATCGGAATTTGCCAAAAGATACAGGCAAGGAGCGGCCCTGCCTTTATTACCATATTAAGCAGTGTCAGGCTCCTTGTCAGGGGTATATAAGTCAGGAAGACTATAGAAAAAATATTCAGGGTGCTTTGGCATTTTTAAATGGAGATTATAGAAAAACGATAGAAGACTTAGAAGGAAAAATGTTAAAAGCCTCAGAAGAGCTTAGGTTTGAAGACGCATTAGAATATAGAGATTTAGTAGAGAGTATAAAAAGGATCGGCGAACGGCAAAAAATGACAGGAAGCGATGGAGAAGATAAGGATATTATTGCCTTGGCAATGGATAGGGAAGATGGTATTGTTCAGGTCTTTTTTGTTAGGGAAGGAAAGTTAATTGGACGAGAGCATTTTTATATAAAAATTGTTAAGGGAGATGATAGGAAAACTGTTTTATCAAGTTTTGTAAAACAGTTTTATGCGGGAACTCCTTTCATACCCAAAGAACTTTTATTGCAGGAAGAAATAGAAGATGCAGAAGTAATTGCAAAGTGGCTGGGGGCAAAGAGAGGACAAAAAGTTTCCGTAAAAACACCTAAAAAAGGAACTAAAGAAAAGCTGGTAGACTTAGCTTATCAAAATGCAAAATTAGTTTTAAGCCAGGATAGGGAGAGAGTAAAAAGAGAGGAAGGTAGGACAATAGGCGCTGTAAAAGCGATTGCCTCTTGGCTTGGTCTAAAAAAAGCAGATCGTATTGAAGCCTTTGATATCTCTAATACCAGTGGTTTTCAATCTGTTGGGTCTATGATTGTCTATGAAAAAGGAAAACCGAAAAGAAGTGACTATAGAAAGTTTAAGATTAAAACAGTAGTAGGACCTAATGATTACGCCAGCATGGAAGAGGTCTTAAGTCGGCGATACCAAAAGGGGAAAGAGGAAGTTGCCGGATTTGATAAGTTGCCGGACTTGATTATGATGGATGGAGGAAGAGGTCAGGTTAATATAGCACTTAAGGTGATGGAAGACTTGGGACTTAATATTCCGGTTTGTGGTATGGTAAAAGACGACAATCACAGAACTCGTGGTTTGTATTTTAATAATAAAGAAATACCGATTGATAAAAATAGTGAAGGTTTTCATTTGATTACTCGCATACAGGATGAGGCACATCGTTTTGCAATTGAGTATCATAGACTTTTAAGAGGAAAGAACCAAGTGCATTCAATACTTGATGATATTCCCGGAATCGGACCGGTCAGAAGAAGAGCTTTGATGAAACATTTTAAGACTATAGAAGAAATTAAGTTGGCGGATAAAGAAAGTCTTGGTAAGGCGCCCAACATGAATGAGAAAAGTGCACAAGCGGTCTATGAGTTCTTTCATAAATAAGGAGAGAATTTTTTCTATTCGTTGAATGAATGAGGTTGCTATGTTAGAATACAGATAGGAAATTTCAGGCTGAAATGAGCATTGAAGAAGGAGAGGCAAGATGGGAAGTAGAAATAATGAAGTGAAATTAAGTGAAATTGAAGAGGCTATGGAACTAACCAACCTAACTCCGGACATTGATTTAAGTAATATAGTCGTAACAGTACCGGATATTAATCGACCGGCTTTGCAGCTGGCAGGATATATGGAACATTTTTCTTCAGAACGAGTACAAATTATAGGCTATGTAGAATTTACTTATTTGGAGCAAATGAAGGAAAGTGAAAAAATCAGTGCTTATACAAGATTGATTTCGGGAGAGATTCCCTGCATTATTTTTACATCGGAAATGATACCTGATGAGAAACTTCTGGAAGTGAATAGAAAGTATAATGTTCCTGCTTTTGCCGTAAAAAAGACAACATCCTATTTTATGGCGGAGATTATCCGATGGTTAAATGTACATTTGGCACCACAAATTTCTATCCACGGAGTTTTGGTAGATGTATATGGTGAAGGTGTTTTAATCATGGGAGAAAGCGGCATTGGAAAGAGTGAGGCCGCCTTAGAGTTGGTAAGAAGAGGACATCGCTTGGTAAGCGATGATGTTGTAGAAATTAGAAGAGTAAGTGATGTTACTTTGGTGGGTTCTGCTCCTGATATTACTCGTCACTTTATAGAACTTAGGGGAATAGGGATTATTGATGTAAAGACTTTGTATGGTGTAGAACATGTAAAGGATACACAGCAAATTGATTTAGTTATTAAGTTAGAAGAGTG
>DATCYL010000046.1:0-6063 GCA_036570305.1 Lachnospiraceae bacterium | reverse complement strand
GCGGGTAAAAAGGCGGATGTTTTAGAGGATGGGAAAAGAATTGGACTTTGGAGCATTAAGAGGATGCTGGAAATCATGTATGAAAGAGAAGATTTGTTTTGCATTTCTAATGTTGAACCACATGGAAGTAAAAATACCTTTTTTATTCCCATACAAGCAAAGCAGGAAGTAAAGTCACAAAGCGTAATTAGAATTGATTGAGGAGAATATGAAAGTATTAATAGTAGATGATGATATTGCAACAGTAGAGGTGATAGAAAAGGCGGTTGATTGGAAGAATTTGGGTGTAACAGACGTTTTTACTGCCTACAATGTGGCGAGTGCCAAAGATATTATGCGCAGGCAGGAAGTGGATATTATAGTCAGCGATATAGAAATGCCGCAGGGAAGCGGAATAGATTTGTTAAAATGGTGTAGAGACCATAGGTTCGACGGAGAGTTTTTGCTTTTGACTTGCCACGAGAGTTTTGATTATGCACAACATGCTATGAAATACAGGGCTTCTGAGTATCTTCTGAAACCATTTGATGTGGGAGTTATGCAGGAAGCGCTTAGTAAAGTTATAGTGAATTTAAAACAGCAAAGGATTTTACAGGAAAACAGTCAATACGGAAAATGGATGAGAAAAAACAAAAGGCAGATGTATACAGATTTTTGGCTTCATATTTTCACAGGAAGAATCAGAGAAAAAAGGGAAATTTTTGGGGAAATAGAAAAAAGAAATTTGGATTTAGATGGGGACAAAAACTATTATCTGGTGGTATCTAAGACTTTTGGACTTGAAAAGGCAAAAGAAAAACTTAATGAGGATTTTATGATGTTTGTCATGGAAAATATCTATACGGATACTATGTGTGGAGATGTGACAAAAAATAGAGTTTGCGGATTTAATGAAACAGACGGCTACTATCTGATAGCTGTCTGTGAAGGCAAGGACAGACAAGTGGGGGACTTGGAGAGAAAATGTAAGAACCTGATAGATGCCTATCAAAGAATTTTAGGGATGGAAGTGACAATTTGTATTAGCAAAGAAGAAAATATTTCCGATTTCTATGAAAGCTATAGGCGTATCAAAGGTCTGATTGAAAAAAATGTATCTTATTTCGGTTCTTATTTTTATGAGGAAGAGAGTATTTGTGAGATTGAGGAAGCGGATAATTTATTAGAGATTGAGTCTTTAGAAAAGTGTTTTTTGGAAAAAAGGAAAATGGATATTTTAAGCATGCTAAAGCAAAAGCTAAATGAGCGTGTACATAGAAGACTTTTGGATGATAAGACTTTAAAACTTTTAAAATCGGAATTTTTACAGGGAGTTTATCTGTTTTTAGGAAAAGAAAATATCCATTTTTCAGCGGTTTCAAAGGATGAAAATCTGGGGAAATTGGAGAGTAAGTCAACGCAGTCTGTGATTGATTTTCTTAAGTGGGCAAATTATCTGGTAGATTTAATTTTTACTCTGGAAGAGGAAGTTAGAGCAAAGTCGACAATCAGTGATAAAATCAATCAGTATATAGCAGAGCATTATGCACAGAATATAGGAAGAAATGAAATTGCCTTAGAATTTGGTCTTACGGCGGAATATATAGCAAAAATTTATAAAAAAGAGACGGGAAACAGTTTAAATGAAGCCATAGCGGAATTTCGTATAGGGCAGGCTAAGTATTTATTGAAAAGAGGAGAAAGAGTCAGTCAGGTGGCAAGCAAGGTGGGATTTGATAATTTTACTTATTTTTCAACAACCTTTAAAAAGATAGAGGGAATTACCCCTAATCAATATCGTAAGCAAAAAAAGCAGTCTTAAAAAGATTGCTTTTTTTTGAAAAAATAAGGCGTGTTTTTTAAAGAATCCGGGAAGTAAGTTTGTTAGGATAAAAGATAAGAAAAGGGAGGTTTATAAACATGAAGAAAAAATTAGTATCTATTTTATTGGTAGCAGCTATGGCATCGGGACTGATGGCATGCCAAAAATCAGAGGGAGATAAAAAGGCAAAAGGAGAGGATAAACAGTATGAGCAGGTAACTTATGCATATTGTACTTTTAATAATATCCCATCAGAGGAAGCACTGGACTCAGTGGAAGAAGAGATTAATAAAATTACCAGAGAAAAAATAGGGGCGGAAATTACTTTAATGCCGATTGCAATCGCAGATTATTCAAGTAAAGTAAATTTAGCATTGCAGGGAGGCGACAAAATTGATATCTATCAGTCTTTAGGTGATTTCGGAACTTATGTTTCTACCGATATGTGCTATGATATTTCAGACTTAATAGATAAGTATGCGCCGGAGACTAAAGAACTTATTGGAGAGGAGTGGCTGGCAGCCTGCAAAACAGAGGATACCTTATACGGAATTCCATGTATGAAACCGATTGCTTTAACTCCAATGGCGATATATCGTCAGGATATTGCAGATGAGCTGGGCATTGATATGAGCAAGGTAAATTCTATGGAAGATATGACAGATGTCCTAAAGAAAGTAAAAGAAGCACATCCGGATATGATTCCTCTAAGTGCGGTACAGACAGGGGAAATTGGAGTATCTACAAATTATGGAGAAGTGGACTTTTTAAATGATGACCGCTATAAACCGGTAGGTGTTTTAATGGGAGACAAGCTAAAGGTGACAGACCTATATTCTTCCGACAGATTTTACGATTTATGTTCTTTAGTAAGAGGCTGGTATAAAGACGGACTGGTTATGCAGGATGCAGCCACCACTACCAGTGCTGCGGCAGAAACTATGAGTTCAGGAAACTATTTCGGTTATATCGCAGCTTATAGCTATCCGGAAGAGGATACAGCTATTTCTTTGAAAGGACAAGTTCCGGGATATGATTTGGGAGCAAAAATCATAGGTGATGCATATCTTTCTACAGCAGATATCAATGCAATTTCCTTTATGGTGGCATCTACAAGCGATGTGCCGGAAGCTGCTATGAAATTTTTAAATTTAACTTACACAGACGAAAAAATCATCAATCTTTTGATTTATGGTATTGAAGGAAGAGATTATGTAAAGAATGAAGACGGTTCTGTTGCTTATCCTAGCGGAGAGGATGCAACAACGGTGCCATACACTGCTCAACTTAGTTGCGGAACTTTAGGAAACTTCTTTAAAATGTATCAAATGGGAAAAAGCACACCGGATTCTCTAAAGTGGGAATTAGAGCAAAATAAAAATGCAAAAACATCTCCGGCTATGGGATTTACCTTTGATTCCGGAAGTGTAAAAACACAGTATACAGCAGTTCAAAATGTGATTTCTCAATATTTGCCGGGATTGATTTGCGGAAGCTTAGACCCGGATACAGAAATTAAAAAGTTTGTAGGAGCCTTAAACGATGCCGGCTATCAGGATATCTTGGAAGAAAAACAAAAACAGTTGGATAGCTGGGCAAAGGAAAAATAAAGATACAAAGAAAAGGAGAAGGCAGTGGTAAAGAAGAAACAAAAGAAATGTAAAAATTTGCCATTAGTATTAATAGCATTGCCGGGAATCTTTTATTTGCTGATTAACAACTATATCCCTATGTTCGGTGTGTTTTTAGCTTTTAAAGATTATAGTCTGGTAAAGGGTATTTTTGGCAGTGACTGGAACGGAATTGAGAATTTTAAGTTCCTCTTTAGAACAAAAGATGCATGGATTATGACGAGAAATACCCTCCTTTATAATTTGGCATTTATCATTGTGGGTACCCTTGTTTCTATAGCTATAGCGGTCATGTTGTGCGAGTTAGGCAAAAGAGCCAGGGTAAAGGGCTTTCAGGCATTGTTGCTCTTACCGAATCTGCTTTCCTGGGTAGTTATCGGTTTTATAGGTTATGCATTTTTAAATGCCGATTCCGGATTCATCAATCAGACGGTGTTAAAAGTTTTGGGAATATCCCCGGTATCTTGGTATGCTACAACAGGACCATGGCCCATTATATTGATAGCTGTATATTTGTGGAAAAATATGGGTTACCAATCGATTGTGTATATGGCAAGTATTTCAGGCATTGATAAGTCCATTCATGAGGCTGCGGCAATTGACGGGGCATCAAAGATGAAACAAATTTTCTATATTACTCTGCCCATGTTAAAGCCGACCATCATTACTCTGGTTTTAATGTCTATAGGAAGAATTTTTTATTCTGACTTTGGTCTCTTTTATCAGGTGCCGCAAAATTCAGGTGCATTGTTTTCTGTTACGCAGACCATAGACACTTATGTTTACAGAGGTCTAATGCAGTTAAATGATGTGGGAATGTCAGCGGCAGCAGGACTTTATCAGTCTATTATCGGATTTTTGCTGGTGATTATTGCCAATGCAGTTGTGCGTAAAGTAGATGCTGATAATGCATTATTTTAGGAGGGGAGAAGATGACAGAAAGTAAAACTTTTAATTTTATATCGACAATAATACTGACACTTTTAGTTATTGTGGCTGCTCTTCCTATTGTATTAATTGTGGTGGCATCCTTTACATCAGAAACAGCACTGGTTAGGGATGGATATTCTTTTTTACCTAAAGAGTGGAGCCTTGATGCTTATTACTATATGATTAAGCAGGGGAAAACAATTGTCAGAGCTTATGGGATTTCTTTCTTTGTGACTATTGTGGGTACTTGTTTAAGTGTTTTGTTGACCACCATGTTGGCTTACCCTATGTCCAGAAAGTCTTTTAAATATAGAAATTTATTAGCATTCTTTGTGTTTTTTACTATGCTTTTTAATGGGGGTATTGTTCCATCCTACATTATGTGGACAAAGATTTTTCATATTAAAGATACGATTTGGGCATTGATTTTGCCAAATTATCTGATTACGGCTTTTAATGTGATTTTGGTTAAGAATTATTATCAAAACAGCATACCGGATTCTTTGATTGAAGCAGCACAGATTGACGGTGCGGGAGAATTAAAGATATTTTTTAAGGTAATGTTGCCTTTGGCGGTTCCGACAGTAGCAACGATTAGCCTTTTTACGGGAATTGCATATTGGAACGACTGGACCAACGGTTTGTATTATATCAATAATGAGAAACTTTATAGTATTCAGCAGCTTTTGATGAAAATTATGGATAATATTCAGGCCTTGCGTTCAAATTCGAATGCAGCTTTGCTGGGAACAGGAGCGGTTGATTTACCAAGCACCTCAGTCAGAATGGCAATGGCGGTAATCGGTATTTTGCCGGTCGTGATTACCTATCCCTTTGTACAAAAATATTTGGTAAAGGGTGTAGTAGTTGGTGCGGTAAAAGGATAAAGACAAAGATAAAAGGGTTCTGCTTAAGAGGTGAGCAGAACCTTTTGTAAAGAGAGGACAAGAAAATGAAAATTAGAGAAGTGATTGATAAGATATTGGAGTTTCATCCCCATTTGGGTGATTCTTATGAGGGGTGTGACACTTATAAGTGTGGAGATCCTGATTGGGAATGCAGTGGAGTTGCTACTGCTATGGTGCCGACAGTGGAAGTCATAAAAGAGGCGGCGGCATGTGGCTGTAATTTGTTGGTTGTCCATGAGCCTATTTATTATACAACTCCTGACTTTTCAGACTGGAAAACAGATTATGAAAATAAGGTTTATCAGGAGAAAAAGGAACTTTTAGAGAAGTATAAAATGGTTGTCTGGAGAGACCATGACCATATGCATGCCCATGTGCCGGATTGTATTTTCTCCGGTGTGGAAAAATATTTAGGATGGGAGGATTACAAGATAAAAGAAAAAAACATTCCACCATTTATCCACTGCTATCATTTACCAAAGACAAGTGTGGGTGCTTTGGCACAACAATTAAAGGAAACCATTGGACTTAATGGATTACGCTTTGTGGGAAATGCAAAAGATGAGATTGAAAAGGTGGCAATTGTGGGTCACTTATATCCGAATTCCTTTATGGAAGATGGTTTTGATGAAAAAGGCTATTGGAAAGAGTATGGTACAGAGGTAATCCGGGTGATGGAAGAAGGCGTGGATGCAATTATTCCGGGAGAAATTATTGAGTGGACCGTATTATCTTATGTAAGAGATGCTTTGATGTTGGGAAAAAGAAAAGCGGTATTAAATATAGGGCATTT
>DATCYL010000045.1:0-3875 GCA_036570305.1 Lachnospiraceae bacterium | reverse complement strand
CTTGGGAACAGCGTAAGGCAAAAGACCTCTGCTCTATTTCGACAGGAAAAAGCAATACTCAAGACCGTGTTGATGATGGTATTTACCCATTCTATGTTCGTTCTCCGATAGTTGAGCATAGCAATAGATACTTGTTTGATGAAGAAGCAGTTTTGACCGTCGGCGATGGAGTTGGAACGGGTAAAGTATTTCATTATGTGAATGGTAAATATGACCTACATCAGCGTGTTTACAGGATGTTTGATTTCTCTGAAGAAATTACAGCGAAGTATTTTTACTATTATTTTTCTAATCATTTCTACGACAGAGTTATGGCAATGACAGCTAAAACATCCGTTGATTCTGTCCGTTATGAAATGATTGCTGATATGGATATAGCTTTACCAAAAGTTAAAGAACAGATGGCAATATCTGATTACTTTGAACGACTCGATAACCTTATCACCCTTCATCAGTGTGAGTAAAAATAATAATAATGCCTTTAAAAGCAATCTGCTCTGCAAAGGCAGATATTGAAAGTTAGGAGGAATTACAATGGTTTTTAATAAAGAGTCAGATTTCGAAGAGGCTTTAATTAAAATCTTATCCGAGAAAGGATGGGAAAAAGAAGTCCTGAAAAACTACTCTGAAAAAGATTTGCTTAGGAATTGGGCAGATATTCTTTTTGAGAATAACAGAGATATTGATAGATTGAATGATTATCCTCTGACTGATGGCGAAATGCAACAAATATTAGAGCAGATTAAGGAACTTAGGACACCATTAAAATTAAACGGATTTATCAATGGGAAAAGTGTTTCTATCGTTCGAGATAACTCTGATGATAAGTTGCACTTTGGCAAAGAGGTCAGTCTTAAAATATATGATCGTAGGGAAATCGCAGCCGGTCAAAGCAGATACCAAATTGTAAGACAACCGAAATTTCCCACTAAGTCAAAGCTACTCAATGACCGTCGTGGAGATTTAATGCTTCTCATAAACGGTATGCCTGTGATTCATATTGAACTCAAAAGAAGTGGTATACCGGTAAGTCAATCTTATCATCAAATTGAAAAATACTCTCATGAAGGTATTTTTACAGGGCTATTTTCACTTGTCCAGATTTTCGTTGCAATGGAGCCGAAAGAAACAGTATATTTTGCGAATCCCGGTCCTGATGGCAAGTTCAATCAAGATTATTATTTCCATTGGGCAGACTTTAATAATGAGCCTATCAACGAGTGGGAGAAAGTAGCCTCAACACTTCTTTCTATTCCTATGGCTCATCAGTTAATTGGATTTTATACAGTTGCAGATGATTCCGATGGAGTTCTCAAGGTAATGCGAAGCTATCAATATTTTGCAGCAAGTGCTATTTCAGATAAGGTTGCTAAGGCAAAATGGGAAGGAAATGATCAGCTTGGTGGCTATGTATGGCATACAACAGGGTCAGGAAAGACAATGACAAGTTTTAAATCGGCACAGCTTATTGCAGGCTCAAAAGATGCAGATAAAGTCATTTTTTTAATGGACAGAATCGAGCTTGGGACACAGTCTCTTAAAGAATATCGGGGATTTGCTGATGAAAATGAGGATGTTCAAGCGACAGAAAATACGAATGTACTTGTTAGCAAACTTAAAAGTTCTAATCCTTCCGATACACTGATTGTTACTTCTATTCAAAAAATGAGTAATATCAAAGATGAGACAGGTGGACTAAATGCCCGAGATATTGAGATGATAGGTGCTAAACGGATTGTATTTATTATTGATGAAGCTCATCGTTCTACATTCGGGGATATGCTCATTACAATTAAAAATACCTTTCCTAAGGCAATGTTTTTCGGTTTCACAGGAACACCTATTCAAGATGAGAATCAAAAAAAGAAAAACACTACAACTACTGTTTTTGGAAATGAGTTGCATAGATACAGCATTGCAGATGGAATAAAAGATAAGAATGTCCTGGGCTTTGATCCTTACAAAGTTTTAACCTTTAAAGACAAAGATGTTCGCAAAGTTGTGGCACTTGAAAAAGCCAAAGCAAAAACGGAAGAAGAAGCCATTTCAGACCCTGCTAAGAACAAAATATATTATAAATATATGGATGCCAGTCAAGTACCAATGGTGGGGAATTTTGATAATAAAGGAAATTACATTAAGGGCATAGAAGATTATATCCCTAATGTTCAGTATCAGACAGAAGAACATACTAAAATAGTTGTAAAAGATGTAGCGAATAATTGGCTGACACTGAGCAGAGGAAGTAAATTTCACGCTATATTCGCTACAAGCAGTATACCGGAAGCGATTCACTACTATCGCTTGATGAAGAACGAGCTTCCACACCTTAAAATTACAGCACTATTTGATTCAAGCATTGATAATAATGGAGGCATCCATTTTAAAGAAGACGGACTTGTAGAGATTATTGAGGATTATAATTCACTTTATGGACAGAGTTTTTCAATTCCTACATTCCATAAAATGAAAAAGGATATTGCTTCCCGTTTGGCACATAAGAAACCTTACGAAAGGATTGAAAATGAACCTGAAAAGCAAATTGATTTGCTCATTGTAGTTGATCAAATGCTTACAGGCTTCGACTCAAAATGGATTAACACTTTATATATGGATAAGATGTTAAAATATGAGAATATCATTCAGGCATTTTCCCGTACAAACAGGCTGTTTGGACCGGATAAGCCATTTGGTACAATCAGATATTATAGAAGACCACATACAATGGAGAGCAATATAAATGCTGCCGTAAAGCTCTATTCAGGAGATAGACCACTTGGATTATTTGCCCAACATCTTATAGCAAATCTAAAGGAAATGAATCGGCTTTTTGAAAATATTTTTGATATTTTCGAGGGTTCAGGAGTTTCCAATTTTGAAAGATTGCCATCCGATATAGACGCTTGTAAAAAATTTGCAAAAGATTTCAAAGAGTTTAATGCTTTTTTAGAAGCTGCAAAAATTCAGGGATTTAACTGGAATATATCTTCTTATCAGGACGACACGACAGGAGATAATCTTGATGTAAAAATTGATGAAAAGACTTACCTAATTTTAGTTCTTCGTTACAAAGAATTGATAGGAGGAGGCTCTACTACCAGTAATGGTGATGTGCCTTATGATTTGGTCGGATATATTACAGAAATCGACACCGGCTTGATTGATTCAGATTATATGAACTCTCGATTTGATAAATACATTAAATTATTAAATGGAAATGGAGCAAGTACCGAGGATATTGAAAAAGCTGAGACTGAGCTCCATAAGACCTTTGCAATGCTAACACAAGAGGAACAAAAATACGCAAATATATTCCTACACGACATTCAAAGGGGAGATGTTGAAATCACTTCAGGGAAAACACTGAGAGATTATATCAATGAGTATTTATTAAAGGCGAAGAATGACCAAATTCACCGTGTTTCTGTACATCTCGGAGTGGATGAAGATAAGTTAAGAGCTATTATGGGTTTAAAGCTGAATGAAAGCAATTTAAACGAGTTCGGTAGATACGATGAACTAAAGCAGACTATAGATAAGAAGAAGGCAAAAGATTATTTTGAAAAGATTGAAGGAATAAAAATAATACCGCCAAAAGTTATTACTAAGGCTGATATATTGCTTCGTAAATTTATTCTAAGTGGAGGCTTTGACATCGAAATACCAGAGTGGGGAGGGGGAGTGCGGACAATTTCTTGGACTAACTAGGAGAAGTTGAATGAGTTATTCAAAAAGAGTGTGTGAACTTTTTTCTGTAAATTTACCTTCTATGGTTTTTAAAATAAGTTAGAGTTAGAAATTTTTAACTCTCTAAAAATAATATAATAAGTCATTCAAAAAATGTCAAGAGCGCTTCTGAAATGGAAGCGTTTTTG
>DATCYL010000044.1:0-9753 GCA_036570305.1 Lachnospiraceae bacterium | reverse complement strand
TCCGCCTTTGGAGAGCAAGCAGCAGATTTGGTGATTTTGGATGTTATGATGCCGGGGAAGGATGGATTTACCATTTGTAAAGAATTAAGGGAGATATCAAGTGTTCCTATTGTTTTATTGACAGCGAAAGATGCGGATACTGATTATATTGTAGGATTTGGATGCGGATGTGATGATTATTTTACCAAGCCTTTTTCGCCTGTCAAACTAATGATGAGGGTAAATGCCATACTAAAAAGAGAAGGAATAGAAAAGAAAAATGAAATAGAAAGGTTAAGTTTAGGAAATCTATCTTTAGAAATTCCATCTAAGCGTTGTCAGATAGGAGATAGGGAATTAAAACTAACACGTATAGAGTGGGATTTACTTTATTACTTACTTGAGAGGCGCAAACAGGCGGTTTCAAGAAATGAGCTTTTAGATGAAATCTGGGGCTATAGTGCAGATGTGGAAACCCGGGTAACGGATGATACCATAAAACGCCTAAGAAAAAAGATGGCGACAGAAAGAGCGAATGTAGTAATAGAGACTGTATGGGGATTTGGATTTCGTCTGGATTTAAAGGAAAATGAAGCATGAAAAAAAGACATTTATGGACAAGAATGCTGGTACTTATCGGTGTAGGAGTTGCGGTAGTTTTATTTCTTATGGTGACAAGTTTTCATTTATTAATGAAAAACCACATGGAGGAGATTACAAGATCTTCTATAGAACAAGGATTTTTGGCACGATATGTAGAAGATGATGTTTCATTGTTGCCGGTAGTAGATGAAGATGAGGTGTTTTTTCCGGTTTATACCATGATTACCAATCAGGATGGAAAAATAGTAGGAAATTGGTATATGGGCAGTGAGAAAACTTTGGGAGAAAAGATTCTTTTATCTTTAGGGGAAGGTGGTATTAAAAATAATCATCCTATCCTAAAAGAGGTAGGAAACAGTTCTTATTTGATTGAAAAGAGGACTTGCCGGGGCGGATTTGATGGATATAGCGTGGTTGGAGATAGTAAGGATGAAAAAGAAAATTATGATATTTACGTCTATGTAAACGCTACTTCTATACAAAAAATGATAGGGAAAATGGATTTTCGCATTGCCTTGCTTTTTTTGAGTTTTGGATGTCTGGTGGCGGTATTTGCCAGTAGAGAATTAAAAAGAGTAGCTCTTTCTTTTGGGAGTCTTAATGATTATTTAAAAGAAGTAGGCATCAGAAAGAATGATGCGAAAAAACCGGATTTGCTTTATAAAGAATTTGATGATGCGGTACAAACTGTGGAAATTATGGATTGCTTGCTTAGACAAGCAGAAGAGACAAAAAGGATTTTCTTTCAAAATGCTTCTCATGAGTTAAGGACTCCGCTTATGTCTATTCAAGGCTATGCCGAAGGTATGAAAGCGGGTGTAATTAGTAAAGAAGAAGGTAGTAAGGTGATAGAAAAACAGAGTCAAAAAATGGCTAAGTTAGTAGATGAAATTCTGTTTTTGTCTAAATTTGAGCAGGAAAACTTACAATTAGAAGAAGTAAACTTAATCCCTTTGATTTATGATACGGCAAGTCTTTTTGCTTCAAACCAACAAAAAAATATTATATTTGAGTGGCAATTACCTGAAAAAATGATTTTGCAGTGTGATGAGAATCTTATGGAGAAAGTGGTGGATAATTTGCTATCAAATGCTTGTCGCTATGCTAAAAATAAGGTCAGTGTATTTGCCTATGAGGATAAAGGAAATGCCTGTTTGGAAGTGATAGACGACGGATATGGGATTTCGAAAGATGATTTGCCCCATATTTTTGAACGCTTCTATAAAGGCAATGAAGGGAATTTTGGGATAGGTCTTTCTATGGTAGAGGAAATTATTAAAAAGCATGGCGGGCAAATCGAGGTAGAATCAAGAAGAGGAAGAACCAGATTTTTGGTAATGTTACCACTGAATAAAAAATAAAATATTTTGCCACACGTTTGCCACATTTTTTTGCATTTTTCTTACAAGTTACGCAGGAATACCTCCTTTCTTTTGATATATGATGTAGTCAGATAAAACAAATACAAAAAAGAAATGGAGGAATTACTTATGAAGAAACTAGGAACATACATTTTATCAGGATTGGTATTAGGTGGCGTGGTAATATCAAATTTACAGCCGGTGTTTGCAAATGATAATTCTAAGGAATTGGTGGAAAGCCAGACAGCAGATCAGGAAAATGAAATTGATGAGGACATGTTGCTAAATTCTACAGAAAGTTTTGAAGGCTATATACGAGGACTTACATCTTTAAATGATGAAGAAAAAGAAAAGCTTTTAAATGCACAGGCAGAGTTGGAGCCTACATGGGATAAGATTGATTCGATAGAAGATAAAATTAATCAGGTTTACGAAGAGCTTTTTGGAGAAGAAGATGAAGATGAACTTTCTAAAGAAAAGGCAGATATGTTAGAGCAGCAGGCAAGAGAAAAAACAGCCGATTATGAAGAGGAGTTAAAGGGATTATTTAAGATTGTGGATGAAAAATATCAGGAAAATGCAGAGATTTGGGAGAAAACTTATCAGGAGAATGCTGAGTGCAAGGTGGAAATAGTAGATGAAATTCCCTGCGAATCTTAAAAGTAACAAAAAACTCCCTTAAAGAAAAAACGCTGTGGTCGTGAGAGACCATAGCGTTTTTTGATATAATGAATTATTCTGCTAATTAATAAAACCGATAGTAATTATACAGCTCATTTTATAATATCTTGATTTAAATGAAAGTTCAAATGATCAATGGTTTTGAGTATAGTGCGGTTGCTTGTTTTATTAGGAATTAAACATACTGGGTGCAAGAAGCATTGCCAATAGTACCGGGATATTATTTACTATATGAAGAAGCAAGGAGGCTGACAAATTTTTTGTTTTGTGATAAACCCAGCCAAATACCAGTCCCATAATAAAATAGAGTAAAAAGCTTACAAGGTTGCTGCTGATATGGACGCAGCCAAAGAGCAATCCGCTTACCAGAATAGGTTGCCAAATACGACCCTTAAAAAACTTTTCGAAAAACATTCCTCTAAAGAGCAATTCTTCGCATAGGGGTGCTAAAAAGGCAATCATAGTAATCATCATAAAAGTAGTAGCACCACCTGTTCCAAGCATCTTGTTTAGAGCGGCATCATTGGCTGTTGTTGCGTTTTTATAAAGGTAAGTGCTCAGTACGGAGTAGATCATTTTTATAAAGTATATAAAGAGGTAAGAAGCGACAACGATTAAGACATCCATGCCCTTTAGTTTTTTGAAAACCTTTTCCTTGATAAAGATTTTTTTGAAGCAAAAAATAAGAAGTGCATAGAGGGCAAAAAACATAAAACTTCCTAAGATTGTAAATGGTAATTTAGAAGAATAGCCTGCAATAAGGAGTCCAAACTGTGGAATCTGAGTGGCAATAAGTGCAAGGATAAAAAGTCCTATATTTTTTAATGTAGTATTTTCTTTCATGATTTTAGTGTGAAACGGTACTTAGCCGTTTACTTCCTTTCTTGATTTTTTAGCTTTTAAATAGCCAAATTGATAAGTGATATTTAAATAAGAAATGATTACCACACAGGTTAGCAGTGGGAGTAACCCCAGTGGAAAAACAAGGTTTGCCAGTAATAAAATCACCATCAAAATGGAAAGAAATTTATTAGTTTGTGCATAGGCACTAAAAGCAGCCCGATAAGCCAAATCCTGTTCTGCTTCATCACAACTTTCAATCCATTGTTCCTGAAAACGAAGAGAAGTAGGATCGCCGTATTTACCGGGATAAATTTTCATGCAAAATTTTACTAAGCGGATGGTCCAAAAAGCAGAATAAATGATTTCGGCTGCCAAAAAAAAGGTAGGCTCCAAAGTAAAACATAAGGTCTAAGTTGGTAAGAGAGTCTAAAAAGTCATTATTGGTTAGGACATAAACATAGGTTCCAAAAACCAGCATGGAGATAGAAGTAAATAGAGTGCTTAGGATATTTCCTATAATGGTTTGGCGGTCTAAGGACTCTTCTATAAGGTCAGCCTCCTCATCTTCGGCTGCAAGCAGGCGATTTCCTAAAGTTTTCATTTTCTTTAAGGTGATTTCCAAAGAAAAAATTGCCAAGAGACAATAAATAAAAACAATAAAACCATATTTACCAATCAAATGAGGTAAAAGGTCATAGAAATTTTTAAAGGTGAAAGAAATTTGATTATATCCCAAGAAAAATCCGGAAATACCGCCTGCTAATAGGGCGATGAGCAGGCTGAGGGATAGTTTTAAAAAGCTGTTCATTTTTTTCTTATTCATTGTTGGTTTCCTCCTCATTTATAAAAATATCTTCTACATGCACTTGTAGAATCTCGGCAAGTTTTAAAGCGAGAGTGACAGACGGAGAGTAGTCCCCACGTTCTATAAAACTTATGGTTTGTCTTGAAACTCCGCAGAGCTTGCCTAGTTGAGTTTGGTTTATTCCCAGACGAGCCCGATGTTCTTTTAAATTGTTTTTTAGTGGCATAATATTTTTCCTTTCTATAGAGTTTTATGTTTAGAAACGGAATATTTTTGACAAGTATTCTTGTCAAAAACACTATAACATTGACAAGTATATTTGTCAATATGTAAAATAAATTTGTCAAAAATAAATTTGCAAAGCTTTCATTAGATAGCGAAGGAGATCGCGATAAAGCGGGCTGTAGATTTTATCAGCTGATTAGTGGTTGCCTAATACAGTTTTGCAAGTTATCTTATGCGGGGATTATTACTATAATAATAAAAAAGAGTATTTTCTCTAACAATTAAAGAAAATACTCTTGTAGATTTATACTAGTTTGGTTGTCCAAAGGCTGCAATCCCAAACATCACTTGCCAGCTCCCGGTAAAAGTCCGGCTCATGGCAAACCATTAAAATACTGCCTTTGTATTCGAGGAGGGCGCGCTTTAATTCTTCTTTGGCATCTACATCTAAGTGGTTGGTTGGTTCATCAAGAACCAAAAGATTGGAAGGACGATTGATAAGCTTACAAAGTCTTACTTTTGCCTGTTCGCCCCCGCTTAAAACTTTGACTTTGCTCTCTATATGCTGGGTGGTAAGTCCGCATTTTGCCAGCATAGAGCGAACCTCATACTGGGAGAGGGAGGGGAACTCCTGCCAGATTTCTTCCATACAGGAAGTTTCTATATTAGGAGCGGTTTCCTGCTCAAAGTAGCCGATTTCTAAGTAGTCACCCTGCTCGACATGACCGGAGAGTGGTTTTAAAAGTCCCAAGATGCTTTTTAAAAGCGTACTCTTTCCTATGCCGTTGGCTCCGGTAAGGACGATTCTTTGTCCTTTTTCCATAGTCAAAGTCAATGGTTTGGAGAGAGCGTCTTCATAACCGATGACAAGATCTTTAGTAGTAAATAAGAAGCGACTGGGGGTGCGGGCATCCTGAAAGTGGAATTCCGGCTTCGGTTTTTCGTGCATTTTTTCAATTAAGTCCATATTGTCTAACTTCTTTTGGCGGGACATTGCCATATTTCTGGTTGCAACACGCGCCTTATTTCTTGCCACGAAATCCTTTAAATCTGCAATTTCTTTTTGCTGCTTTTGATAAGCGGCTTCCTGTTGCGATTTTTTCATGGCATAAACTTCCATAAATTTATCGTAGTCCCCTACATAGCGGGAAAGTTGTTTGTTATCCATATGATAAATGAGATTAATCACACTGTTTAAGAAAGGGATGTCATGGGAGATTAAAATAAAAGCATTTTCATACTCCTGCAAGTAGCGTCTTAACCAGTTGATATGTTCCACATCCAGATAGTTGGTAGGCTCATCAAGAAGTAAAATATCCGGTTTTTCTAAAAGTAATTTACCAAGCAAAACTTTGGTTCTTTGCCCTCCGCTAAGGTCGGTAACATCTCTATCAAGTCCCAAATCTAAAAGTCCCAAAGCTCGAGCAACTTCCTCTACTTTGGAGTCAATCATATAAAAGTCTCGGTTTGTTAAAAGATCCTGGATAGTCCCAAGCTCTTCCATATAAAGATTCATTTCTTCTTCTGTGGCATCGCCCAGCTTATCGCAGATAGCGTTCATTCTTTCTTCCATAACAAAAAGCGGGTCAAAGGCACTTTTTAAGACGGAAGAGATGGTCATTCCCTTTGTTAGGACGGCATGTTGGTCAAGGTAGCCGACCTGGACGTTTTTTGCCCACTCTACTTTTCCTTCATCAGGAAGAAGTTTTCCTGTAATTATATTCATAAAGGTGGATTTTCCTTCTCCGTTGGCTCCGATAAGTCCGATATGCTCTCCTTTTAAAAGACGAAAAGAAACGTCTTCAAAAATTGCACGATCTCCAAAACCGTGGGATAAATTTTCTACATTTAAAATGCTCATAATTCCTCCTGGCATTGTCTGATATTTTTTTAGAAATTTTCTAAGTCGCTCCCCATCATACCATAAAATTCTCTTTTTTTGCTATGATATTTTAAAGAGAATTTTTTTGTAAAGAAAATATCATTTTCTAATCTTAATGATAGTCTTTTGGGGGATATGGTGCTATAATGTACGAGGTGATAAATTGCTATTTAAGGAGGGGAATTATGTATTATAAAAATTATGGTAATACAGATATGAAAGTATCGGCAGTAGGACTTGGTTGCATGCGTTATGATGATGAAGATGTCAAGGCAGGACGTTTTGAAAAGTGTGCAGAGATTCCGCTATATGCCTTTGAACAGGGGATTAATTATTGGGACACAGCTCCTTTTTATTGTGATGATAAGAGCGAAATCATTACAGGTATGGCGGTAGCACAGGTGGACAGAAGTAAAATTTATCTTACCTCAAAGACAAATTTTGGTACTTTAGGAAGTAAGAAACCGTCGAAAGATGATTTTAGAAAACGTTTGGAGACATCTCTTGACCGTCTACAGACAGATTATATTGATTTTTATCATATGTGGTGTATGTTAAGTTTGGAATCATGGCAGGAGCATATGGAAGCTTTATACGGATTTTATGAGGATGCAAAGCGAGAAGGACTGATTAGAAACATTGTATTTTCTTCCCATATGCAGGGTAATGATATTGAAACTGTAGTAGAAAGTGGAAAATTTAAGGGAATGCTTATCGGTTACAATGCCCTTAATTATCGTTTCCGCCAAAGTGGAATTGAAAAGGCACACGAAAACGGAATGGGTGTTGTTGTTATGAATCCTTTGGGAGGAGGATTAATTCCTCAAAACCCGGAATCATTTGCTTATTTGGCAGAGGGTACAGATCTTACCGTTCCTCAGGCTGCCCTTCGCTTTGTGGCATCGCATAAGGAGATTACGGTAACATTGGCAGGATGTACCTCTAAAGCACATATAGATGATGCGGTAGCAGCGGTAAAAGATTTAAAAGAAGAGCCGGCAAGGCAGATTACTTCCAGATTTGAAAAAGCGGGGATTTCCTTAAATAATCTTTGTACCGGCTGCGGTTACTGTAAAGGATGTCCGCAGTCAATTGAAATTCCTAAATTTATGGATGCTTATAATCAAAAATTATTG
This sequence comes from Lachnospiraceae bacterium, assembly GCA_036570305.1. Classification (GTDB taxonomy): domain Bacteria; phylum Bacillota; class Clostridia; order Lachnospirales; family Lachnospiraceae; genus JAQVHQ01. The sequence goes on along the minus strand of DATCYL010000044.1, from coordinate 2,238 downwards.
ACGGGGAAATCAGAAGAAATTACAGACCGCTTAAATGGGCATTGGGGTATTGCTAAGGAAATTGCGGCAACTTGTATCGCATGTAAAAAATGTGAAAGACAGTGTACACAGCATTTACCTATTATTGAAAGATTAGCAGAAATTGCCTGTCTATAGGCAGAAGAGAATGAAAACTACATTCTTTCCTGCTCCAGATAAAATATCATGATGTAACCGGAAAGGGATTAGACAATGGAAGGATATCGTTTTTTGCTTGATTTGGCAATTATTTTGCTGGCAACCAAAGGTTTGGGTCTTGGAACGAAAAAGGTGCATATGCCTCAGGTGGTGGGTGCACTGCTTGCAGGAGTGTTTTTGGGGCCTGCCATGTTAGGCTTGATTACAGAGACGGATTTTTTACATGAGGTTTCAGAACTGGGAGTGATTGTTCTGATGTTTACAGCCGGATTAGAGACGGATGTAAAAGAATTGAAGGCAAGTGGTAAATCTTCTTTAATTATTGCGGTTATAGGAGTGGTAGTCCCCTTGCTTGGCGGATTTTTGGCGGCATATTTTTTCAATCGGGAAACGCTTATTGCTTCAGATGCTTCAGCTAGCCCATTTTTACAAAACATCTTTATAGGGGTAATTTTGACGGCAACATCAGTGAGCATCACTGTAGAGACTCTAAAAGAAATAGGCAAATTAAAGACTCGTTCAGGGAATGCTATTTTAGGAGCGGCTATTATTGATGACGTTTTGGGTATTATTGCGCTTACCGTGATTACCAGTATGGCAGATGAGTCGGTAAATATATGGTTGGTATTGCTAAAGATTTTAGGATTTTTTGCTTTTTCGGCAGTGGCGGGTTATATTTTTTACAAACTCTACAAGTATTGGGTATGCCATGCGGACAAGGCTCGTCATCGTCATGCCATTATTGCTTTTGTTTTCTGCCTTGTGATGGCTTATGCGGCGGAGACTTTCTTTGGGGTGGCAGATATCACAGGTGCCTTTATTGCAGGTTTGATTATTTCTAATTTAAATTACTCGGAGTTTGTTCGCTCTAAATTTGATGTGATTTCTTATATGCTTCTTTCTCCGGTCTTTTTTGCAAGTATTGGGCTAAAGGTTTCTTTGCCGAGTATGTCTTGGACAGTAATTATTTTTGCAGTAGTTTTGACGGTAGTGGCAGTGTTTACCAAGATTGCAGGTTGTGGTCTTGGAGCCAAACTTTGCGGTTATCAAAACTATCAGGCAAAGAGAATCGGTGTCGGTATGATTTCCAGAGGGGAAGTTGCTTTAATTGTTGCCGGCAAGGGTAGCAGTTTAGGGCTTTTAGGAACTGCCTTTTTAGGCCCTGTGGTAATTATGGTAGTGATTACTACGATTATTACTCCGGTACTTTTAAAGATTGTGTGCAAAAAGGGACCCAGTAATACACCCGGTGTGGATAAGGATAAAGAGATTACAAGTTATTATGAACATGCATAGACAGATGAGGTGGTAAAAGCTTTGCTATCTCATAGGATAGAGAAAGCGGAGTCAAAATCCTAAGGGATACGGACTCTGCTTTTCTCGTTTTAAAAACTTTAAAAACAAAACATATAAAACATAGTTGACAAATAGGAAATATATGTTATTATAAGAAAAACAAAACACAAGAAATAAGAGAGGAGAATTTAATTATGGCAAATATAAAAACACAGTTAACGGATTTGATTGGAGGCACTCCACTTTTAGAAGTAAGAAATATAGAAAAAAAATTAGGATTGGAAGCTAGAATCCTGGTAAAGCTGGAGTATCTAAATCCGGCGGGAAGTGTTAAAGATAGGATTGCTAAAGCTATGATTGAGGACGCTGAGGAGAAGGGGCTTTTAAAGGGGAATTCCGTCATTATTGAACCGACTTCCGGAAATACAGGGATCGGACTTGCTTCCATTGCGGCTTCTAAAGGATATAGAGTTATTCTTACCATGCCGGAGACTATGAGTGTAGAGAGAAGAAATATTTTAAAAGCTTATGGAGCAGAGCTTGTTTTGACAGAAGGAAGCAAGGGTATGAAGGGGGCTATTGCAAAAGCAAAAGAACTGGCAGAAGAAATTCCAAACAGTTTTATTCCCGGACAGTTTGATAATCCTGCAAATCCTGCGATTCATAGAAAGACTACGGGACCGGAAATCTGGCAGGATACAGATGGCGAGGTAGATATTTTAGTAGCAGGTGTGGGAACCGGAGGCACTTTAACGGGTGTAGGTA
>DATCYL010000043.1:0-3311 GCA_036570305.1 Lachnospiraceae bacterium | reverse complement strand
TTCTTTAATATAGTTTTCTCATTCTTACAAGTAAGAATAATCTGGTAGACATACTGTAAGTCTTCCTTTTTTCTGGCATCTATGGATTTTTTTGCCACCTCATATATGAATTTTTCTTCCTTGTTCAGATGCAATAATTTTCTTATCTTTTCTTCCAATTCTCTCTCACCGTGAGAAACAGATAATTTTAATTGACTAATCTTAATCATAATAACTCCTCTTTTGCAGCAGCTTGTCCCGCAATTGCACCTGAGGTCCATGCCCACTGAAGATTATACCCCCCGCAAGTTCCATCGACATCTATAAGTTCTCCCGAAAAATATAAGCCTCTACAAAGTTTAGATTCCATAGTCAGAGGATTAATTTCCTTAGTATTTACCCCTCCTGACATAACCTGAGCATGGTCCTTTGAAAGAGTATTATCTATAGAAAACATAAAATTTTTAATACGATAAGCCAAGTCGGGAAGAGTCTGACACCCCCTACTAAAAAGAGGAATTAATTTCTTGTGAAAAACTCCCGTAAGCAAGGCTGAAAAGTCTTCTTTTCCAAGATTCTTTTCTCTTGTTTCCAAAAAAGAAATCAAATTTTGCTCACTGAAATCCGGCATAAAATCAATTCTAAAACGCATATCCACCTTCTCTTGCGCCAGCCTTGCCACATAGCGACTCAGTTCAAAAGTAGGGATTCCCGAAATTCCATATTCCGTCAGTTGAAGTTCTCCCTTAGCTAACCTAAGACTCTTCCATTCCTCTTTTTCTACGGAAAAAGGCTCCTTTACTTCCAGATAAATAGTAGCCGGACAGCGTATTTTTGCCCATTGTCCATAAAAATCATCCCTTCCCTTTACCGCTACCAGGGCAGGAAGAGGTTTTATGATGGAATGTCCAAAGCTTTCTGCCAAACGATAGCCGCCTTCAGATGACCCCTCCACTAAAGAAGCACTACTACCTGTAGAAAGGATTACCCTATCTGCCTGATATATCCAGCCGGAAGTTACCACTTCAAATTTATTGTTTTCCTTATTTTTTCTAATTTCTTTTACTTCGATGTTGGTTTTTAGCTTTACTTTTAACTGCCTCGCTTTATTGTCTAAAACGTCTAAAAGACTTTGTGCCTGTTCGCTGTAAGGGTAGAGATAACCGTCTTTGTTTTTGGTATATAGACCTATTTGGGATAAGAAGGCAAGTGTCTTAGACATAGGAAATTCATCAAAGGCATCCCATGCAAATTCCTCATTTTGTCCTCGAAAAACCCCCAAATAATAAGCTGTGTTCGATAAATTACAACGTCCGTTCCCGGTGACAAGCAGTTTTTTTCCGAACTTAGAATTTTTTTCCAAAATAGTAACATTTGCCCCTGAAAGAGCTGCAAAAATCCCCGCAAAAAAACCGGAAGCTCCACCTCCTACAACAATGACATCCTTTTTCATATATCTCTTACCTCTATTCTTTAAATATAAGCCTTTATCTTTTCTTCAAGTCCATCAAACACCTTATCATCTACTAACTGCTGCAAAGATTTTAAAATACCGAACTTAGCATGATACCAGGTCAAACCTCCTTGAAAATAGACAGAATAGGGAGCCGTAATCGGACCGTCTGCACTCAATTCAATTGAAGAACCTGAAACAAAAGCACCTGCCGCCATAATTACCTCATGTTCATATCCCGGCATATCCCATGGCTCCGGAGTCACAAAACTGTCTACCGGTGCCGCTGCCTGGATTCCCTTACAAAAAGAAATGATACCCTCTGCCTTATGAAAGGTAACTGCTTGAATAATATCATGTCTGGATTCTGTCTTATTTGGCAAAACATCAAATCCCAAATCCTCATATAAATTTGCTGCAAAAATTGCTCCCTTTAGAGCTCCCGATACTACTGTAGGTGCTAAAAAAAGCCCCTGATAAAAGCTTTGATTAATCCCTAAACTGGCACCTACTTCCCGTCCAAGTCCCGGAGAAGTTAATCGATACGCTGCATTTTCAATCAAGTCTTTTTTCCCTACAATATAACCACCGATAGGGGCAAGTCCGCCTCCCGGATTTTTAATCAAAGAACCGACCATAAGGTCTGCCCCTACATCCATGGGCTCTTTTACCTCCACAAATTCCCCATAACAATTATCCACCATACAAATAATATCTGGTTTTAAATCCTTTAAAAAAGCAATTAATTCCCCAATTTCTTTTACCGAAAAAGTAGGTCTGGTCTGATAACCCTTAGAGCGTTGAATAGTTGCCATCTTCGTATTTGGCTTAATGGCACTCTTTATCTTTTCATAATCAAAACTTCCATCTTCTTTTAAATCTACCTGAGAATAAGAAATTTGATATTCTGCCAAAGACCCTTTACAAGGGCGAATACCAATAACACTCTCTAAAGTATCATAGGGTTTTCCCGCCGGAGCCAAAAGCTCGTCTCCCGGTCTTAAATTGGCAGAAAGTGCAAGTGCTAAAGCATGAGTTCCACAGGTAATCTGTGCACGAACCAATGCCGCCTCCGCATGAAACATATCTGCATAGACCTCTTCTAAAGTATCTCTTCCCAAGTCATTATAGCCATAGCCGGTACTGGTACCCAGGCAAGCTTCAGACACCCTCATTTTTTGCATAGATTGCAAAACCTTTAGCTGGTTAATTTCCGCGGTTTGGTCAATCTCTTCAAAGCGTTCCTTTAAGCGATTGCACACTTTTTCTCCGAACAAAAAAACTTCTTCAGAAATCCCTAAATCTTTATAAATATTTTCTCTGTATTCTTTATTCATTTCTTTTTATTTCCCTTTTTTTACATAATTCCAACATTGTTTTAAGTATGGCTTCTTCATCATAGGCAAAAGTTTCTTTATCTAACCAAACAACTTCTTCTTCCCTTCTAAACCAGGTCAGCTGTCTCTTAGCAAAATGCCTTGTATCTCTTTTTAAAATTTCTACCGCCTCTTCTAAGGATACTTTCCCATCCAGATAGTCCAAAATTTCTTTATAACCTAAGCCCTGCATAGATACTAGATTTCTGTGACATCCCTTGGATTTTAAGATTTTTACTTCCTCCACCAAGCCCATGCCCAACATTTGATCTATACGCTCATTTATTTTTTTATATAATCTGTCTCTATCGTCCGTTAAGACAAAATAAAGAAAATTATAGGGGGATTTTCTTTTTTTCTCCTCCTCATTATGCAGAGAAATCGGACGTTTATGAATATGATAATATTCCAGAGCCCGAATAAGGCGCTTATGATTATTATAATGGATATTTTCTGCAGAAATAGGATCCACTTCCTTTAACTTTTCATGGAGAGCTTTTGCC
>DATCYL010000042.1:0-10400 GCA_036570305.1 Lachnospiraceae bacterium | reverse complement strand
CTCGCAGGTGTGTACACAAATATTTCCCAAAACTTCCGGAAATGGAATCTTTTCTCTAACTACTGCGGTCGCCTTATCATATTCACCGGCTTTAATATAGCGTAAGTACCTTGGAATATCCGTGTGAGCAGGACAAGTTGTTCTGCAAGGAACAACATTTTCCGCATAAGAGCGATCTTCTTTCATAATAGTTACCGCATCCATGATTGAACCTGTCGGACAGACTTCTATACAGGCACCGCAAAAACGACATCCGGCTTCCTCTAGGGATTTGCCTTCTTTAATACCTGCACGGATACCCACATCAGTTTTTACATATTCTAAAATGTTTACCCCTCTTAAATCGCTACAGGCACGAATACACCTTCCACAACGCACACATCGTGTAAAAAGATGAGAGATCAAAGGATTGCTGTCATCATTAGCAACGCTTCTGGATTTCATTCTCCATCTCTCCGGTCCCACTCCCATATACTGGTACATAGACTGTAATTCACATTTCCCGTATTTAGGACATCCTGTACAGTCTGCCGGATGTGATGATAAAATAAGCTCCATAGCAGCTTTTCGTATCTTATCTGCCTTTGCTCCGTGAATCACTACCTGCATTCCCTCTTTGACTTCTGTTTTACAAGAGGGTACAGCTTCCGCTATACCCTCTATTTCCACAGAACACAAACGGCATCCGCCCTTTGCTTCCAAATCAGGATGACTGCACAAATGTGGGATGAAAATATTCGCCTCCAAAGCTGCATCCAAAACGGATTGTCCCTCTTTTGCCTCTATTTCTTGTCCCTCAATTGTTATTTTCATAAACCTTCTCCTGTTTCTCTATTAAAACTCAAAATCATCCAATTCTGCCGCTGCATTTTCTCCGGCAATACGTCCACTGTTTAAGCAAAATCCCATAGTATTTCCTGAAAGCACGAAAGGATAACTGTCTCCATAAATGTTACAAGCATCTGTTCCTACACAGTAAAGACCCGGAATTACTTTTGCATCTTCTGTAAGTACCTGTGTCTTGTGGTTAATCTTTACTCCACCTAAAGAACCGTAAGCACCTACATTTTGCCGACAGCAATAAAATGGTCCTTTTTCAATTGCCTGCATATAATTTCTGTCTTTCTCAAAGATTTCATCATAGCCCATATCACACATATCATTGTATTCTTCAATCTGTGCCATGAATCCCTCTACATCGATTCCCGCTTTTTCTGCAAGCTCCTCCAAAGTATCTGCCTGAGTAATCGGCTCATAGCCTGCTGCCAAATCTCTCTCCCACTCTTCATCAAAGTGATCATATAAGTCATGAGGATGTACATGAGAGATAATATCCGGACCCTTTTTCTTGTATTTCTTTAAAAGTTTGCTATCAAAAATAGCATAAGCTACACTACCCGGCTGAGCAGAAATTGCATTTCCCGTAAAGGTTGTATTTCCAATCTGATCTTCCGGCATAAAACGCTGACCGTTTCTGTTTACCCATAAACAAGGCTGACGAAAAGCTCCGTCTAAAATAAAGTGGTTCATATTGTCCGGAAGCTGATACATAAGCTCCATAATACTTGGCTCTTTTCCGGCTCCTGCTTCCCAACACATATTGATACCGTCACCTGTCATTCCCGGAATGGCAAAATTAAAGATAGTTTTTCCGTATTCGTAACCGGTTCTCTCTTTAATCATCTTTGGATTTTCTCCAAATCCGCCGGAAGCTACGATAACAGAATTTGCTCTGCACTCGATTTCCTCACCATCTTTTCCTTTTGCGATGACACCAACTGCTTTTCCGTCTTCCATAATAATTTTGCTGACAGGAGTTTCTAAAACAAATTCAACACCTAAATCTAAGGCTCTTTCTGTCATCTTCTTTGTCATAGCTGTTGCCGCTCTTGGTCCCGGAATTCCGCCACCTTCAGGCTTTACAACATGCCATGTAAACTCTCCGTCTGCATAAGGTCTTGTTGCCTCAGGTGCACCAAATGCTCTTTGTACTCCTGTAAACTCCACGCCCATGTCCATCAACCAGTCGATAGTATCTCCTGATTTGTAATAATAATCTCTAACCAATCTTGCATCTACACGGTAGTGTACAAAGTGCATATGCTTTCTAAAAGCCTCTCCCGGTGTCAAAGAAACCATATGCTCTTTCTGGATTCTGGATCCTACACCTAAAGGTCCCATTCCCATATTTGCCGCTCCACCGGTTGTATTTGCCTTATCAAAGGTAATCACCTTTGCTCCATTTTCTGCTGCCGCAATACTTGCTGCCAGACCGGATAATCCTGCTGCTACAACTACTACATCTGCCTGCATCTGTTTCATAAATAAATACCTCCTTGCATTTCTCTTTTATTTTTATTCTTTGCAAATTTTCTTTGCCAGATTCTCTGCCGGCATTCTAAATAAGAAAGAAACAACAAACCCTACCAGATAAATTGGAATAAAGCTTGTAAGAACACCCATCACAAAGCCAATAATTGGACCATGATTTAATATAACCACATTAAAGAAAGTCAATAAAGTCACTAAAATTACTACATATACCATATTTACAACTACATTTACTAACAGTCCGAATTTTAAAGTATCCGGCTGAGCCTTACATTTCATAGCAAAAGCCACACCCCACCTTGGTGCGGGAAGAAACATACCGATTAAGAAAGCCACTCCGTAAGCAATCGGAAAATTGATTGCCAATAATGGAAAAACAATTTTGCCTACAGCTAAAAGCTGGGCTGTGATTGCGATTGCAATAGAAACCGGAAGGTTTACAAGCAACACGAAGATTGCATTACATTTTCTACTCATAGTCTTATACTCCGATCTTTTTTGATTTAGGTATGAAGCCAATTTTATTTTTTATTCGTCAAGTCCTTTAAATTTCTTCTCTTTGTATTTTTGTAATCTTTCCTGAACTAAGGCAAGGTTTGCAGGATTAGAGAAAAATCTTCCCTGGGTCTCACCGATTTCGTCCAAATGTCTGGCACGTCCAACAACGGTAGTTCTATCTTTATAAAGTCCATCTTCCTGGATTACAAACTTCCATTTTCCATCCTCTGTTGCCTGTAAGGTACCACCGGCTCCACACACCTGACATTCTACCGGATAATGGATACCGTCCCACTGTTTCTCACCTAAAACCAAGGCGTTACTATGGCAATTCGGGCACCATCCCATATCTTCTTCTCCGAGCCATTTTCTTTCTTCTGCCGGAGTGTTAATCGCTGTCATAATGTTTTCACCCAGTTTTCTCGCTCTTGCCATCAGCTCATCATCCAAAAGACACTGTGCGTTTCCCGGAACTCTGGTTGCAAGAAGCATATCTACCACTTTCATATCTGTTGTAAACATAGTTGCCTGCATAGCTTCCAAGGCCATAGACTGCCATGCTCTTGTAGAACCGCCTACAGAAATCAAACCACCGATACGGTCTTTGTGCTCGATAGCCCCAATTGTCTCTAAAAATGCTGTTTCATAGCTTAAACTTCTGTGTGCAAATTTAAGATAAGTTGCAGACGGCATTAAGTCATAAGTAGGAACAGAATAAATAACTGCATCCTGTGCCAGCATCACATCCATAATCCTTTTTTTATCATCCTTTTTGTCAAGGACACATCCAACATTCTTTCCTTCAGACATGCCCTTTGTACAGACGGTACACCCTGTGCAGTCTTCAATATGAAAGTCTTTTAAGTTAATCATAGTAACTTCTGCACCCGCAGCCTCACATGCCATAAGTGCCTCTTTTAATAAAATTTCAGAATTGCTGTTCTTTCTACCAGCTGTAATTCCCATTACTTTTGCCATTTTCATGACCTCCTTCTTCTTTGTTGAATTTATAAATTGCCTCTGCTATACTGTGTTATAATATTAACATTTCATTTTAGCTAGACCATCCGACAGATGACGGAATTTTTCTTTTAAAAAAGAGGTTTTTTCCCTCATTTGTCTAAGACGGATAGAATACGAGGGAATTATGGCAAATATAAGGACAATTGTTACAAATATAGAAGAGCATTTTTGTATAACTTGCGAGGGAAGGCTTGATAAAAATTTAGAAATCACGTCTGTGAAGCGTCTAAACACTGACAATATTTCCCCCTCCGCTTATGATTTTTGTTGTCTCTATGTCTGTGACTATGAGACTTTTTTGCATGCACCTATTCATGAAAATGTAATCGTTACCGCCGCTCCCGAGGGCTTTTCTTCTAATGAACATCCAAATCATCTTTTTTGCAGGGAAAATCTTTCGCTTAGGGATTTAGAAGAATTTATTTTAGGAGTAATTTCCAACAACCACCTGATGAAACTAAACAGGGAACATCTTTTCCGTTCCCTTTACCAGGGGGGAGGATTAAAAGGAATTTTACAGGTTGCCTATGAACATCTACAAAATACAATTACCATCTGTGATACTTCCTTTAAAGTAATGGATGCCCTCCCTTTCTATATAAATAAAGAGCATTTCCATTCAGAAAAAGGCAGCTGGTACCTGAATGATGTATCTTTAAAATCCATGATAAAGCACAAGGTTATTGACCACCTTTATCATTCAAAGACTCCCATTCAAGTAAAATTTGACGACTCGGACCACCACTGGATTTTCTCATCTATTTCTATAAAAAATGCAGTGGTCGGTTATGTTTGCATCTTCAATACGCAAAATGCCTTTTCTAAAGATGATATAGAATATGTACAGGTTCTCTCACAAATTCTTGCTTTAGAATTCCAAAAGCAGAACACCTTTGCAGCGCCTACCGGACTAAAATACGAATTTTTTCTTACAGAACTTCTTAGGGGTTCTACCTTAAGTCCTACCTATATCTCAAAACGGTTAAACTTTCTGGGCTATCGACCTGAGAAATATTTTTCTGTTCTCTGCCTGCGTTTCGACGACCCGGAAACTACCTCAACTGTGCCCTCTGCCTACTATGAGGACTTGCTTTCCTTGATTCCCAAAAGTATGGTAGTCTTCTATGAGGGCTACTTAACAGTTGTCTTCTCCCATGCTGAAGTAACTGCTTTTTCTGAAGAAACCAAAGAGCGACTCAATGTATTTTTACTCTTAAATCATATGATGGGCTTTGTCAGCTATCCCTATAAGAACCTTGCAGATAGCACCCGTTTTTTAAAGCAGTCTATGACCATGCTTCATTTTTACAGAAAAAAAGAAAGCCTCTCAAAGCTTATTTACTATGGAGACTTCTATTTTGACCACTTATTTACTTTAGCCTGTCAGTATTCTTCACCCTCTGCATTGGAGGACTCTATTCATCCTATCATTCGTTCTATACAGGAGTATGATATGGAAAATAATACCGAATACTTAATGACTCTAAAAACATTTTTACATAATAATTGCAATGTGGCACAGACTGCCAATTTTTTACATATACACAAAAGCACCTTTTTCTATCGTTTGAACAAAATTACAGACCTTTTTCATTTTGATGTCAATGACCATGCCACTCTTTTTGCCTTTGAGTATTCTTTATCTATCATTGACTACTTAAAAGAACAAAAATTACAGGAAATAGAAAACAATGAACTGATTTAAAGAATTTACCAATCGCTTTATTAAAGGAGAAGATATGTCATCAGAAACTATCATCAAAGAAAATTTAAACTACTGGTCAAAGAGAGCCTCGGGCTATTCCCATATCAACCGGGAAGAGCTTGAAAATTATGACCACAAAACAAGTTGGAGCCAGGTTTTGGATGACCATATAAAAACTGCTTTTCCAGCGAAAAACAAAGACGATATCTCCGTCTTAGAAATCGGATGTGGTCCCGGATTTTTATCGATTTTACTTACGGAGTTAGGGTATAGGGTTACTGCCGTGGATTTAACTCCAAATATGTTAGCGGAAGCAAAGAAAAATGCCGGACGTATAGCAGATCAAATTTGTTTTATTCAAATGAATGCAGAAGAACTTACCTTTCGAGATGAAACTTTTGATGTGATTGTCAGTAGAAATCTTACCTGGGATTTGCCCAATCCCACAAGTGCTTACAAGGAATGGAAACGAGTTTTAAAAAACAAGGGGCTTTTACTGAATTTTGATGCCAACTGGTATCGTTATCTCTTTGATGATAATGCAAAAAAAGCTTATGAAAAAGATCGACAGGAAACCGCACTCGGAGGATACAAGGATAAAAATATCGGAGAAAATTTTGATAAAATGGAAGAAATTGCCAGGAAAATTCCCCTCTCCTCCCTTCTTCGGCCCAAGTGGGATATAGATACTCTCACAGACCTTAGCTTTGACGTAACTGCCGACCCCTCTATATGGAAAAAGGTATGGACAAAAGAAGAACAAATCAACTTTTCATCCACACCTATGTTTTTGATTCGGGCAGTAAAGAAAAGAAAGTGAGTTTTTACTCCTCTCTTTTCTATTTTCTTTGCCTCATTTGATTGGCAGTTTACCTTACTCATGGGCAAGGGGCAAAGTAGTTCATTTGTCTACTCTACTACTACCGCAGTACCGCTGGCTGTGACCATCAACATCCCATTATCCGTTCCCAAAACTTCATAATCAATGTCCACACCGACCACGGCATTGGCACCTAACTGAGCTGCACGACTTTCCATTTCTTTAATAGCCTGGCATCTTGCCTCAATCAGTTCCTCCTCGTATCCTTGTGATCTGCCACCAAAAATATTTCGCAATCCCGCTCCCAAATCTTTTAAAATGTTTACTCCGGTAATAACTTCTCCAAATACAATTTCTTTGTATTCCACAATCTGTTTTCCTTCAACTGTAGGTGTTGTTGTTGATATCATTTACTTTCCTCCTTGTATGGATTTTCTCTATATACTTTCATTATAATAGTATTAAAAATAATTTACCAGACTCTTTCTCTAAACCACGACTTCATTGTATCAAAAATTTGAACCAGTTCATCTTCTTCTATAATATAAGGAACCATGGAATATATATACTTTAAAAATGGTCTTGCAAAAACACCCCTTTCATAAGCATATTCCTGGTAACCTTTCACATCTTTTTCATCATAGACTTCGATACAGACACATGCCCCCATAATTCTAATCTCTTTTATCTTAGGGTGGCAAAATCCTGCCATCTCTCTTTTAGAAATTTCTTCGATTTGGTGGATTTTTTCCATATATTTTTCTTTCTCAAATATCTCAATGCTTTTTAGTGCCACCGCACAGGCAAGTGCATTCCCCATAAAGGTAGGACCGTGCATAAGAGCCTTTGTAGAATCGTCACTATAAAATCCCTGATAAACTTTGTGGTTTGCCACTGTACATGCATGTCCTATATAACCTGCGGTTAAAGCCTTTCCCAGAACCAAAATATCCGGCAAAACTTCATCCGCCACAAAGCGATAACCGGTTCTTCCAAATCCTGTAGCTACTTCATCAAAAATCAACAAGACATCATAACGATCGCAGAGCTGTCTTGCTTTTCGAAGAAATGCTATGTCATACATACGCATTCCACCCGCTCCCTGCAAAAGCGGCTCCACAATGAAAGCATTTAATTCATGACCATAGTCTTTAAAAGCATTCTCCAAATCTTTTATATCAGTATCTATATGGTATACTTCCCGTTTCTCCCCATAGGCCTCCAAAATAAAATGATAATCCTCATCATCGCCCACCTCCATAGTTTTAAAGGTATCTCCGTGATAAGCGTGTTTTAAAGCCAGCACCTTGGTACGTTTTTTATCTCCTATGTTAATATAATATTGAAGTGCCATTTTTAATGCCACCTCCACTGCTACACTTCCTGAATCTGAAAAAAAGCAATACTCCAAATCCCCCGGCAAAAAATCTTTTAATTTATTTACTAATCTTTGTGCCGGCTCATGGGTTAATCCCCCCAGCATCACATGAGAAAAATGCTCTGCCTGTTCTTTTATAGCCTGCGTAAGTTCAGGGTGTTTATAGCCATGTATCATACACCACCATGAGGACACGGAATCAATCAGCCCTTTGTCCTCTGTATACAGATAAACTCCCTTTGCATCCACAATCTTAAAGGGTTCCTTCATTGTTTTCATTTGTGCATAAGGATACCAGATCATTGGCAAACCTCCTCATATAAGGATACTAAGATTTCATCTTCTACCCTAAGTTCTTTAGCATTTGCGGGAATACAGGCAAGCACCTTAAGCCCTGTCCTATATTCACACATCGCCAGATTATCCTGATGCATGACATTTCCTTCCTCCCACTTGTTAAATATAATTCCCTTGCAGGGAATATTTTTCTGTTTCATATATTCATAAGTAAGCACAAGACTGTTAATAGTCCCCAATCCGGCATCTGCCACAATGAGAGTAGGTATCTTCATTTCCTTTATAATATCTTCCAACCAAATTTCAGCCTCGTCAAAACAAATAGGGCAAAGGATACCCCCGCTTCCCTCTACCGTAATATAGTCATATTTTTTGACTAAACTATAGTAATCTTTCAAGACTTTATCCATAGTTACCGGATTTCCCTCCATACGAGAGGCAAGGTGAGGGGAGACCGCTCTTTGGTAAACATAGGGACACATGCTATCTAACTTTTGGGCAATTTGAGACACCTGTTTGACATATAAGGCATCTCCGGGGAGTAATTTTCCACTTCTATCCTTTTCGTTACCGCTCATAGCCGCCTTATAATAAGCAATATTTTCTTTTATTTCCTTAAGTTTCTTCACAAGCAAAGCAGTCACAAAAGTTTTTCCCACATCCGTCCCCGTGCCTGTTATAAATACTCCCTTAGCCATCTTAAAACCTCGTCTTAACTTTCAAATTTTGATATACATATATTTCTCTTTTGATACTGGATTCAGGAAAATCCTTTCATCCCTACTTTTCTTTGTTTGTAACCATCGTATCTTTCAAAGCATTACGGATTTTCCCTCCGGTAAATACCACTAGGATACATAGAGCAATATCTCCCGGAACCGCCAATAAAAAGCAATATAAAAATAAAGCACCCATTCCTATCGGTGCATTTACCACATAATTGCCAAGGATATAGTAGTAAAGCATTCCGATTGCATAGACACAAAGGAGTCCTGCAAAAGAGGCTATAAAAAGAGTCCATTTTTTACTAAATTTAAGCTTTTCTACCAAGTTCCCGGTAACATAGGCTCCCACAATAAACCCAAGCAGGTAACCGAAAGTAGGTTTTAAAAAATACCAAATACCACCTCCTTCTGCAAAAATCGGTAATCCTGCCAAACCAAGCAAGGTATAAAGCAGTACGCTAACAGCTCCCAACCTTTTCCCCAAGACCACGCCTGCCATAGTCGTAAAGAAAAATTGCAGGGTAAAGGGACAGACCGGAACAGGAATCTTAATAAATGCCCCGATTGCTATTAATACTGTAAAAATAGAACAATAGGTCATCTCTTTTACTTTCATTTTGCGAGTTTCTCCTCTTTTAAACTTTATCTTGGATATAATAGTAATTGGAGACTTTTTAATTGTCAACTTAAATTTATTTTATAGTTGACAATTGGGACCAATACTTTTCTCCCTTTTCATATCAAAAAAACCTACTGTTTACTATTGGCTTCCTATTTATAAAAAAATAAAGAGAAGTCAGTACCAAAACGATACTAACTTCTCTTTATCCATCCTTAATTTAATACCCTCAACCTTTCGGTTTCAGAAATTTTTTATATAATTTCCTATGACAGTGGGAAAAATAATGATTTTTCTACCACTCATTTTTATCGAATCATTCTCTTATTTCTTTCTTCTGATTTTTTTTAAGAATACAAAATCTCCTACCAAGAGCAAGGATGCAGCAAGTAAAGCCAAAATCCAAAATCCTCTGTGAGAATTATCCCCGGTTACTGGATTATTTCTCGATTTAACATGTTTTCCTGTTTGTCCCGGTTTTACTGAATTTGGCTTTTTAATTCCCTTATCTTTATTTGGTTTATCTTTCTTTGGCTTGTCCTTATCTTGCTTAGGCCTATCGTCTGTCTTTGTATCTTTCCAGGTATTAATCACCTCGTAAGTTCCATCATTACTCTTTTTGATTTCTGTTTCATAACCGGAAATCTCAACTTCTTTTACAGCATAGGTGATTTCATTTCCCATCACATCATATTTGGGTAGTTCAAAGACTTGCTTCCATTCACCAGCTTCTGTAAGAGTTGTCGTCTTTACCATTTCTTCTCCATTATAGATTTCAATAACAGCCTTATCTCCTACTTTGCCTTTCCAGGTCTTATGAACGGTAATGGAACTTGTCTCTACAGGCGGTGGTGTCTGTTCTCTTACCTCTACTGTGTACTGAATGGTATCCTCATCATCTGCTGCCTGGATATAGTCACGTCCATCCGCTGTCTGTATCGCTTTCCATTTAAAGTCATACAATTGACTCTTTCCGGAAGCACTTATCGCTTTCCCAGTGAAAA
>DATCYL010000041.1:0-6406 GCA_036570305.1 Lachnospiraceae bacterium | reverse complement strand
CCTTGCCCTTAGACCTGCGTCCACATACACATACCGGAAAAGATGGCGGACATATACAAGGGTCTTCATTTTCTTTAAAAATATTTTTTACAATTCTATCTTCCAGAGAATGGAAAGTAATAATCGAAATCCTCCCGCCATCCCCTAACATTTCTATCATTCCATCCAAGGATTGCCTAAGCACCTCCAACTCCCGGTTCAGTTCAATTCTGATTGCCTGAAAAGTCTTTTTGGCCGGATGTCCACCGGACGCCCTGACTTTTGCAGGAATAGCATGTTTTATAACTTCCGTAAGCTCAAAAGTTGTGCGAATCGGATGCTTTTGTCTTTCCATAACTATATGTTTGGCAATATTTTTAGCAAATTTATCTTCGCCATAATCTCTAATAATCTTAAATAATTCCATTTCGCTGTAAGTATTTACAATATCTCCGGCAGTTTTATCCTGTCTTTGATCCATGCGCATATCCAAAAGTGCGTCTTCTCTGTAGGAAAAACCGCGTTTCCCTTCATCCAATTGATAGGAAGAAACTCCCAAATCCAATACAATACCATCTACACTTTCAATACCCAATTTTTTTACTTCAGCTACCATGTTGCAATAATTGCTGCGAACGATTGTCACCCTATCCCCAAAGGGACTCAGTCTTTCGCCCGCAGCAGCGATTGCAGCTTCATCCTGATCTATTCCTATAAATCTCCCCGTGGCACAAAGCCTTTTGCACACTTCAAATGCATGTCCACCTCCCCCAAGGGTTCCGTCTACATATACTCCCTCAGGCTTTACTTTTAAATTGTCAACTGTTTCCATCAGCATGACAGATGTATGTTTAAATTCCATGTCGGCTCCTATGTAAGAATTTTATAAATTTACTCCCATCTGACTTAGTTCATCGGCAAGAGCATCCATATCTACATTTCCAATCTCTTCCCAACGTTGTTTATTCCAGATTTCTATTTTATTTATGTTCCCTGCAAGGACAACCTCTTTCTCCAGATTTGCAAATGCTCTTAAGCTTTGGCTTACCAGCACTCTCCCCTGCTTATCCAGTTCACATTCCATGGCTCCACTACTCAGCTGACGAGTGAGGCTTCTGGCTTTGCTGTTTGTGACAAGTGGTAAAGCTTGAATTTTTTCAAGGAAAGATTCCCATTCTTTTGTGGGGTATACAGCAAGACAACCATCCAGACCTTTTGCCAGGATGAACTGTTCGCCAAGCTGCTCTCTGAACTTTGCCGGTACGATTAATCTACCCTTAGCATCAATCGTATGGTTGTATTCCCCCATAAACATAAGCTTTTTCTCTCCTTGTATCTCTTAGATCCTTGAGTGCCAAAATTTGGTCACTACTTAGGATTTGTTGGTAAATCTGTAAAGTTTGAAATTAAAATGCCACTTTTTTCTTTTCCACCACTTTACACCACTATCTACCATTTTCTACCACTTATGCCTACATATTACACCACTTTATGACAAATAACAAGTTCTTTATAGAAAAAAGGGGATTTTTAGCAGGATAAAACTTGATTTCTTGAAGAAGGCAGTGATAAAGCACCTTTTGCGAAGTTTATCACCTGATTGGCGGTTGCCGAATACTGTTTGGCAAGTTGATTGGACTTTGCTCATAGGCACAAAAAAAGACCGAGCACGGAATTTTTTCCATGTTCGATCTCTTTTTTATGTTTTTATTGTTTCTGTTTCCTCTTATAAAATTGCTGAAGCATATATCCCAAAGACAAGACGCATAAAACCGCTGCAAGCAATCTTGATACCGGGAAGTTTAATCCCCAAAGCAAAAGCTGATCTGTCCGCAGAGCCTCTATCCAGAACCTGCCCGCACCATAACCAAATAAGTAAATGGCAAAGAGCTGTCCGTCATACTTCTTTTTCTTTCTAAAGAAAAACAAAAATACTAATATGCCTAAATTCCATAAACTTTCATAAAGAAAGGTAGGATGCACCTGAATATAGTCCACACCGTCTATTACCTTTGAAAACTCCCACATCTCTTTTGTAATTTCATTCTCCCTGACTGCTGATACCGGTAGCTGCATTGCAAAAAGGTTATTGGTGTATTGTCCAAAAGCCTCTCTGTTAAAGAAATTTCCCCAGCGTCCTAATATTTGCCCAATCAAAAGTCCCATAGAACAGGTATCCACAACAAGCGAAAATTTCATCTTTTTTACTTTAGTGTAGATTGCAATTGCCAAAACTGCTGCAATCACACCTCCGTAAATGGCTAAACCACCTTGACGAAGATTAAAGATACTAAGCAAATCATCCTTGTAGCTATCCCAGGAAAATAAGACATAATAAACTCTTGCCCCTATAACTCCTGATAAAATTGCCCATAAGAGCATATCGTAATAGTTTTCCGGATTCTGATTGGTTCTTTTTGCTTCCCTTGATGCGGATAGCACGCCTAAAAGCATACCACAAGCAATAATCATACCATAAAATGCGATCGGGAATCCAAAAACAGAAATTTCCTTTCCCACATTTGTCAAGTGAATACCAAGGTTCGGGAAATTTATTGTTCTATCCATAATTTCCCCTTTCTTTTATACATTAAATCTAAATAAAATAACATCTCCATCTTTGACTACGTATTCTTTTCCTTCCATACGTACCAATCCCTTTTCACGAGCACCGGCATAAGAACCGCAATCCAATAAATCCTGATAATTTACTACCTCTGCCTTAATAAATCCTCTCTCAAAATCTGTATGAATCTTACCTGCTGCCCCCGGAGCCTTTGTACCTCTCTTAATAGTCCATGCTCTTGTCTCATCTTCTCCGGCAGTTAAATAACTAAGCAGTCCTAAAAGAGAGTAACTTGCCTTTACCAACTTTTCCAAACCTGACTCAGACAAGCCTAAGTCTTCTAAGAACATCTTCTTTTCGTCTTCTTCCAGCTCCGCAATCTCCTGTTCAATCTGGGCACAGATAACAAAAACCTCTGAATTTTCTTCCTTGGCAAAGTCTCTTACCCTGCCAACAAAAGCGTTGGATACTCCGTCATCCGCCAAATCCTCTTCCGCTACATTGGCTGCATAGATTACAGGTTTTGCGGTCAAAAGATTGTAGCCTGCAAAAAATCCTTTCTCATCATCATCAGTAATTTCTAAAGTTTTTGCTGCTTTTCCATCCTCCAGATGTGCTTTCAATCTTTCTAAAAATGTCTTTTCCTTTGCCGCCATCTTGTCCATTCTGGCAGTCTTTGCCACTTTCGCAATTCTTCTATCCAAAATTTCTATATCAGAAAAGATAAGTTCAAGCTCAATAGTTTCGATATCCCTTAAAGGATTGATTTCTCCATCCACATGAATAACATTGCTATCTTCAAAACAACGAACCACATGAACAATAGCGTCTACTTCACGAATATTTGCCAAAAACTGATTTCCCAAGCCCTCTCCCTTGGAAGCACCCTTTACCAAGCCTGCAATATCCACAAACTCAATAACTGCCGGGGTTACCTTTTTGGAATGGTAAAAATCTCCGAGCAACTTTAATCTTTCATCCGGTACGGTTACAATTCCCACATTAGGGTCAATTGTGCAAAAAGGATAATTTGCCGACTCTGCCCCCGCCTTTGTCAACGAATTAAATAATGTGCTTTTTCCTACATTGGGTAGTCCTACGATTCCTAGTTTCATAATTTTTTATATCTCCTTTAAAAGTGTTGATTTTACTGTTTATTTTTTATTCTTATTGCTACCAGTAATTTTTCATATAAAAAAGAGCTCTAATATGCATTTCATACTATACCATATTAGAGCCCTTAAGTGTAGGAAAAAATATAGAATTAGAAATTTTTACTACCGTTTCACTCTCGCTCCACCGCCACTCATAAGAGCTTCCACCTCTGTGCAAGAAGCCATGGTAGTATCTCCCGGAGTTGTCATGGCTAGAGCACCGTGAGCAGTTCCGTAATTTACCGCTTCTTGTGCTCCTTTATCTGACATAAGCCCATAGATTAGTCCTGAAGCAAAGGAATCTCCACCACCGACTCTGTCCAAAATTTCTAATCCTTGATAATCCTTTGCCTTATAAATTTGTCCATCTGCCCAGCACAAAGCCGACCAATCATTTACAGTTGCCGTTTTTACGGTACGAAGTGTAGTTGCCACCACTTTAAAGTTCGGATATACCTGCGCTGCTTTGTCTATCATTTTTTTATAACCTTCCAGATTCAGTTCCTTTAGGTTTTTGTCATTCCCCTCGATTTCAAATCCCAGGCAGGCTGTAAAATCTTCTTCATTTCCAATCATAACGTCCACATACTTGGCAATTTCTTTATTTACTTCCTGTGCCTTTTTTTGTCCTCCTATAGCACTCCACATAGAAGCACGGTAGTTCAAATCATAAGAAACTATAGTTCCGTATTTTTTAGCTGTCTTAATTGCCTTTACCACAGTTTCGGCAGACTCCTCAGAAAGTGCCGCATAAATTCCTCCTGTATGAAACCAGCGAACTCCCAAAGTTCCAAACAAATAGTCAAAATCAAAATCTTTTTCTGTCGCCTGAGAAATTGCTGTATTTGCTCTATCTGAGCAGGAAAGAGCACCACGAATACCATATCCTCTTTCCACAAAATTTAATCCATTTCTGCAGGTACGCCCAATACCATCCGTTTTTTTCCAATAAATAAAAGATGTATCAACACCTCCCTGCAAAATGAAATCCTCTGCCAAACGTCCAATTTCATTATCTGCAAAGGCCGTCAAAACAGCTGTTTTCATTCCGAAACAACGGCGAAGTCCCCGAATAACATTATATTCGCCACCGCCTTCCCATACTTTAAACTCTCTTGATGTACGAATCCTGCCTTCTCCCGGATCCAGTCTTAACATTACTTCTCCCAAAGAGACCGCATCGTATTTACATTCTTTCCTTGATTTTATCTTTAAATCCATCGTTTCCACCTTCTTTGTGATTTTTCTTTTTTATCCTTCAATTTGCCAAGACAATACTTAAAACAATGCTGTAAAGTATTTTATCTTCAATTGCTTTTCAAGCAAATTTGATTTGAAAACATCTTCTTTTTGATCCATAAAATAATCTATGAGTCTTAAAACCCAAAATATTGCAAAGCATTTCTTTGACAAATATCTTTTATAAGTTTTTCTAAATACTTCTTATCTGCCGGATATTCCCCATTCTCTACCCAATTTCCCACTTTGTTACAGAGAATTCTTCTATAGTATTCATGTCTTGGAAAAGACAGAAAGCTTCTGGAATCTGTCAACATTCCTACCGATGCGGAAATGAGTCCCAGGTCAGCAACCGCATCTATTTGTTTTTCTATTCCATTTTTGTGGTCACAAAACCACCATGCAGCTCCCAATTGAACTTTACCTCTTATCCCCTTTGTATTTTGACAAAAGTTTCCTGCCATTGCCGATAGCATTTCCATGTCTTTAGGATTTAAGCAATATAAAAGTGTCTTTGGAAGTTCTTGACTCTTATCCATAGCCTTTAGGATTTCAGAAAGTTGACTCGCATAGACAAAATCATGTAACGAATCACAACCAATATCCCCTCCTAATGCCCTATAAAGTCTCTCCGAATTATTTCTCAAAGCTCCAATGTGAATTTGCATAACAATGTCTTTTTTTGCATATTCCTTTCCCAGAAAAATCAATAAAAATCCTTTAAACTTTGCAACCTCTTCTTCTAACAAACTTTCTCCGTGGAATGCTTTTTGAAAGATTTGTTCTACTTCTTCCAAATTTGTAGAACTGTAAAAGTTTCTCTCCAAGCTGTGGTCAGAAACTTTGCAACCCATTGTTATAAAAAAGTCCAGTCTTGTTTTTAGAGCACTGAGTAAGTCTTTTACTGTACTGATTTTTACCAGAGCAACTTCCGACAATTTTTCTATATATTCCTTATAGTCCTCTTTTTCTATGCCCATAGCTTTTTCCGGTCGAAAGGATGGTAATACTTTTATTTTAAAATTATCTTCTTTTATTTTTTGATGCCACTCTAAAGAATCTGCGGGATCATCTGTAGTACATAAAACGGAAACATTTTGTCTTTCGAGAATATTTCTCACCGAAAAATTTTTGTCTTTTAATTTTATATTACACTCTTCCCAAATTTCTTTTGCTGTATCCAGTGTCAAAGGCTTTGTAATTTGAAAATATCTTTGCAATTCCAAGTGTGTCCAATGATACAGAGGATTCCCAATCAAATTTTGCACTGTTTTTGCCCATGCCGTAAATTTATCAAAGTCTTTAGCATTTCCTGTAATCAGTTCCTCCGAAATACCATGCATTCGCATCGCTCGCCACTTATAATGATCCCCCCCTAACCAAATCTGGGTCATATTATCAAAAGACCTGTCCTTATATATTTCCTCAGGATTTAAGTGGTTATGAAAATCAATAATCGGCTCTTTTT